>JAFTKV010000210.1 GCA_017453085.1 Clostridia bacterium | reverse complement strand
TTGCGGTGCTTCGGTAGCACCCCAGCTGATGGGCATTATCGTTGACAACATATCGGTAAGCAGTTTTGCCGCAAATCTCAGTCAGACAGCAGGTCTGTCACCGGAAGAAATCGGTCTGCGGGTGGGAATGCTCATCGCTGCCCTCTTCCCCGTGATGGGTATGGCGGTAACGCTCTACATCAGACTGTTCTACGCCAAGAAAAAAGCGGCGTAAGGCTTGCTTTTTTCACCGCTTTGTGATAAGATAAACGAGTAATCAAATTTTGTTGAAAAAAGGAGAAGTATTATGTCTGAATTTCTGGCTACTCTGCATCCCGTTGTGCTTTGCATTTTGGTTTGCTGTGCAAAGATTATTGAAATCACCATTCAATCTCTGAAAACCTGTATGATGGTAAAAGGTCAGCGCCTGAAGGCTGCAGGCCTTGGCTTTATCGAATGTACCATTTGGGGTCTGGTCATCTCTACCCTCATCGGCACCTTGGGCGATAACTTCGTTCTGCTGATTTTCTACTGTTTGGGTTATGCCACCGGTTTGTTCCTGGGTTCCACCATCGAGAACAAGATCGCGCTGGGCACCTCCAACCTGGAGCTGATCGCCAGCGACAAGAGCACCGAGAAGATCACCGCTTATCTGAGAGAGCAGGGCAAGGGCTACACCGTATTTGAAGGCCACGGCTCCACCGACAAGATGAATATGATCTTCATCGTCCTTCCCCGCAAGGAAACGCCCAAGACCCTCAAGGGAATCCGCGCATCCTGCGACAATCAGGTGTTCGTTGCTGTATCCGAGGTCAGCAAATACGCCGGCGGCTACGGCTTGGTGAAATAAAATTGAAATAATTAGGGGGCTTTTGAAAAAGCCCCCTAAGACCCGAAAACTTCTGAAAAGGACGGCGAATACTCGCCGTCTCATTTTGTTCACCCTCTTCCTTGGTCATGTAAGCTGAAAGAGATGCTTCTCCTTCACCGCCGGATCATACGGTTGAGCCGTTTGCCGGTGGATCGCACGATCAGCCAGACTGTGAGCCATACCACGGCGTAGCCTGCGACGAATACGGCGGTGAAGACGGCGATCACCTCTGCCTGAAAGGGGATCCAGGTGTTCAGCAGATAACACAGCACGTAGGAGACGTACAGCAGCCCGAAATGGCAGCCGATAGATCTTGCCGGTGACCAATGCTCGATCTGGTTGAACACGCTGCCGCCCGCCTGTAAAAATGCCAGCAGATAGGTGGAAACGATCGCCATGCACACCTGTGTGCCGCTGAGCGAAAAATCGGGAATCGTATTTTGCAAAACGACGTACACGATCGCCATGACGATCGGACCGAAGCCCGCAAACACCAGTCCGCGGTGCAGGAAGGTTTTCAGATAGTTATTCATAGAACTTGCAAATCCTCTCTTTCACGGTTTTCAGATTTCTGCGGGATACGTAGTCGGTATAGCCGCCCTGAAAGAGGACGGTCAGCGTACCCGCAAAGGAGGAGTCGAAGCGTTCGATCTTTGCCAGATTGGCACTGCAGGATTGATTCAGCTTCACGAAGCTGTCGGGCAACTCCTCCTCCAGCGTGTAGAGGCGACATTTGAGCTGCAGCTTTTCCGTGGCGGTCAGCGCGAAGATCTTGTTATCCTCCACGATAAAGCAACAGACGTCGGGCGGATGCAGGGGTACGATCTCCCTCTCCCGATAGCCGATGAGCCGAACTCCATCCTCCTCACACAGACGCTCGATGGCACGGGTCAGACGGCTTTCCCGATGGGCGCGGATCTCCACCTCCTCGGGGCGATCCCGATCAATGATGAGCTTGCATTTCATAAACTCCCTCCCTTGTTCGTTCATTATACACGAATAGCCAACGATTTGCAAGCAGCGGGCAGCAATCGGTCGATTCGTGGAAGTATGCGGTGGGGATAAAAGCAAAAGGAGCCTTGAAAAAGGCTCCTTTGTAGATGCGTTTAATCTCTTTCCGCATCAATGCAGGCGTCGATGACCAGCACCACCGCCAGCGCAAGGATCGGATCTGCGCCCACGCCGATCTGGATCTCGTAGGCGTCGCCCCAGCGAAACCAATCCTTGGTCACGGTTGCCGCAGGAAGCCCGCCTGCCCAGACCTGATACTCATGGTTGAAAAAGTCGCCGCTCACCGTCCAGCCCATGGGATGAACCGAATATTCCTGTTTGAAGAAGGAAAACTCTCGAACCACCTCTGCCGTCTCTGCAAAGCCGGGACGGTAGATATAATACTTCGGCAGAAAGGAGAACAGCTTTTGCTCCACGAACGCCACTTCCCTGCCGGAAAGATCGTAAATGTGCAGCTTTTTTCCGAAGGAGAAGACCTCTCCTTCCACGGTATAGACCACTTTGCCTGCAGCGTCGTAGATCGAGAAGCGATCGTTCCAGCTGAACAGGCGTTGTTCGATGTACAGATTCATAGGTTCTCCTTTCGGCGGGATGCGCCTTTCGAAGATGTCATTTTAGTTAGTGTAGCACAAATACAAGAAAATGTCAAGGCGATCATACCACAAAATACGCTGCCCGCCGCCTGCAAATTTTATCTGTTTTTCCCCAATAAAATTTTTCGCAAAACCTTGCATAGGCATCGCAAAAGTGCTATAATATCTCCATATTCAAGCAAAACGTATTTTCCAAAAGAAAGGCAAGGTTCTACTATGAACATCAGAATCGGTATTTACGGCTACGGAAATCTGGGCAGAGGCATTGAAAGCGCCATCCGCCAGAATCCCGATATGACTCTTGCGGCAGTGTTCACCCGCCGCGATCCCTCCACCCTGCAGATCGCCACCGAGAGCGTACCCGTGGTCGCTGCCGCGGACGTGCTCTCCTACAAGGATAAGATCGACGTGATGATCCTCTGCGGCGGCAGTGCCACCGATCTGCCTGTGCAGACCCCCGAGCTGGCCCGTCACTTCACCGTCATCGATTCCTTCGACACCCACGCCAAGATCCCCGTTCACTTTGCCAATGTGGACGCCGCCGCAAAAGAGGGCGGCAATATCGCCATCATTTCGGCGGGCTGGGATCCGGGTGCCTTCTCTCTGAACCGTCTGTACGCCGGCGCATTCCTGCCCGACGGTGCCGACTACACCTTCTGGGGAAAGGGCGTCAGCCAGGGACATTCCGACGCTATCCGCCGCGTGGCGGGCGTCGTGGATGCCAAGCAGTACACCATCCCCGTAGACTCCGCGCTGGAGGCAGTCCGAAGCGGCTCCCAGCCTACCCTTACCACTCGGGAAAAGCACACCCGCGAATGCTTCGTGGTAGCCGAGGAGGGCGCAGATCTTGCCCGTATCGAGCGGGAGATCAAGGAGATGCCCAACTACTTTGCCGACTACGATACCACCGTCCACTTCATCTCCCTTGAGGAGCTCAGACGGGATCACAGCGGCATCCCTCACGGCGGATTTGTCATTCGCACGGGCAAGACCGGACTGCACCTTGAGCACACCCACGTGATCGAGTACAGCCTGAAGCTGGATTCCAATCCCGAGTTCACCGCATCGGTGATCGTCGCCTACGCCCGCGCCGCCCATCGGATGCACACCGAGGGAGCCTGCGGCTGCAAGACCGTCTTCGACGTTGCGCCCGCATATCTCTCCCCCAAATCCTACGACGAGCTGATCGCAGCTCTGCTGTAACGAAAGTCCGGGACCTTTGTCTCGGTTCAGCCGGAGAATGAACATGAAAAATAACGTAAAAAGAGTATTTGTGCTGGCACTTCTTCTGCTCAGTTCAATGTTTATGCTTGCATCCTGCGATGAAGAAGACGGCGAAATCGATCTGCAGGGCAGCAATCTACAGATCGGCACGCAGGAAAATCCGGGAAGTCCCGGCGAAAACGGCGAAGGTACCCCAAATGGCGGCTCGTCTGCCGAGGGCGGAGATGACGCAGAAGACGTCGGAACCCCTCACGTCCACAGCTTTGACGAGTGGGTCACCATCAAGGCCTCCACCTGCAAGGAGCACGGTGAACGGGAAAGAAGCTGTGAGTGCGGCGCAAAAGAAAACGAAAGCATTCCCCTGCTGGCGCACAACGAGGTCATCGACATTGCCGTTTCCCCCACCTGCGTTCAAACGGGGTTGAGCGAAGGAAAGCATTGCGCGGATTGCCTCACCGTGATCATAGATCAGGAAACACTCGCTGCACTGGGTCATAACGAGGTAATTGACGTTGCGGTTCCGCCTACCTGCGATCAAAGCGGTCTGACCGAGGGCAAGCATTGCTCCACCTGCTTTACCGTCCTCGTAGTACAAAACGTCATTCCCTCCAAGGGACACACCCCGGGAGATTGGGTAGTGAGTCTGCCCGCAACCATAAGCGTGAACGGTCTGATGTATCAGCTGTGCACCGATTGCGATACCAAGCTGAAAGAGGAAGTCATCCTGGCAACCGGCTCTCTCGGTCTTGCGTATAAGCCGGTGTTTTCGGGAATCAAAATTTGCACGGTCACGGGAATCGGAACTTGCTCGGATAAAGACCTGTACATCGGCTCGCTGATAGAGGAGCACCGCGTTCTTCATATAGGCACAAACGCATTTGAGGGCTGTACCTTTTTGGAAAGCGTCACCCTTCCCGACGGGCTGGAAAGCATAGCCTCCTTCGCCTTCAAGGACTGCGTAAACCTGAAGGACATACACTTCCCCGGCACCAAAGCCGAATGGATAGATTTCCAAAAGGGCTTCGGTTGGGATGAGGGAATTCCTTCGTACACTGTGCATTGTACAGACGGAGACATATCAAAATAATCACCTACTATTACAAAAAAAGAACGGCTCTTTGTCAATAGTTGGGGTAAAGAAAAAACAATAGAATGAAAAAGCAGGTAGTGAAAAACGAAACGGAGCGAAGCGAAGTGGAGTTTTTTCACTACCTGCTTCGCGCGCGAGCGTCATTGAAATAGATAAAGAAT
>JAFTKV010000209.1 GCA_017453085.1 Clostridia bacterium | reverse complement strand
CGTCCAGATCAAACAAAATAGCTTTTTTCATAAGGATATCTCCTATCGCTTGAATTAATCCCATTATACCACAATACGTCCCAAATTGCAAGCAGAAACTGACGGTTTTCCGCAGCATGGAGCAGAAGACTTGCTTGCGCAAAAGAAACGGCTGCTCCGAATCCTTCGATCTGAAGCAACCGTTTTGCGTATGGTGAGTGTGCCGCCTTATCCGCGAGTGGGATCGTTTACAAATCCCGCTACCGTCCAGTCGGCGTGGTCGCTGTCCATACCGTCGGTGCGGCTTTCATAAGCATACAGACGGATCTCCTTCGCGCCCTCGGGAATGTCCACGTCAAAGACGTAGTGCTGTCCGATCTTGATCAGCGAGGAGTGATCTGCCAGCTTGCCGTCGATGTAAACGTAGAACATCATGGTGAAGCCGCCGCTCTTTTCCAGATCGCAACCCGCAACTGCCAAGAACTTCTTTGCGCCCGACGGAATGCCCATCGTGATGCCGGAGGTGGCGTGAGTGCCGATGCCGTGGGAGAAGACCTTGCCCGCCAGCGTCAGCGGGTTGCCCTCAACCGACAGATCCTTGTGAATGCTGCCCCAGCCGACGGTCGCCTCAGACCAAGGCAGATCGGTGGCGAAGGTATCCACGGTGTCCTCCGACCAGTAGATAAATTCCTTCTCGGTCTCTGCGTAGCAAACGCCGCCCTGCACCAGATAAGCCTTCAGCGTCAGATAATAATGGGTAGATTCGGGAACTCTGAACTGGGAAAGCAGTACCGCATCCTCCAGCGTGGAGTCCTTGCCCGCCGAAACGTAGATCTCGGGGGAGTCGTAGAAGCTGGCGGTGTAGCTGACCTGCACCGGCTCGCCCATGGTGATCACCCGACAGGTGTCGGTGGTGAAGGTGATCATAGGCTCGGCGTAGTAATTCGCCATACTGCCCAGATTGTAGACCTTGGTATAGCCCAGACGGAGCAGCGTGTCCAGTGCCTGCGCAGAACGCTTGGCGGCGGAGCAATAGACCAGAATCGTCTGATCCTTGTCCGCGATGAGATTGTCGATCTCCTCGGCGATCTTGGTGTATTCCAGATTCAGCGCGCCCTCCAGATGACCGCTCTCGTATTCGGATGCGGTGCGGACGTCCAGAAGGATCGCACCGTCACGGATCAGCTGCTTGGCGGTCAGCGCGCCGACGTTATAGCCCGAGAGTGCCGCCGCGTTGACGGGAATCTCCTGCATGGGTGTCAGGGGGAGGTTGTTTTCGTCCCACAGATAGAGCTGCAGCGTGCCGCGGAAGCCAACGGGCAGATCCAGCGGAGCCTCCAGCTTTTGCAGCTTCTCGCCTGCCTTTATCGCATCGGTGCGAAGAGTGACGAGCTTCCCCTCCTCGTCCTTCAATGCCCAATGGAGCCTGGAGGCTTTGGTTGCGGCGGTGAGGCCGACCGATGCGGTCACGCCCTCGTCGCCGTAGGCAAGGGAGGGAGAATAGAGCGCGTCGGATCTGACCTCTATTGCCAGCGCAACGCCTTCCACGTTGACGCTTTCCACGTTGCCCAGCTTGCTCACTACCTTCCAGCGCAGATATGCGGTGGTGGGCTTGTCGCTGGAATAGGTGAGGGTCACCAGCTTGTCTACCTTTTGCTCGTTTCCGCCCGGAATCGTTACGGAATCGAATACTATACCGCCCACGATCAGCTCGATCTCCATATCGGCGGAGAAGGAGCCAACGGCAACGTTCAGCCTGCGGACGTTTTCATCGCAGGGCGTTGCGATCATCATGTACGCCCCCACGTTGGCAACGCCAATGCCCGAGGTGGAGGTACCGTTTTTCGGTTCACTGTCTCCGTTGGACCATCGATAGGTCGCCGCAGCGTTGCCGTAGGAGACGTAGGCACCGTCGTAGGTCAGGGAGATCTCTCCTGCACCACCTTCCATTTTGGTGGAGGTGGAGGCGAAATGCACCCAATCGTGGGAGCCAAGCTTAGTCAGATTGACCGAAGAGGGCTTGGGAGCGATCTCCATCGTTGCCATGGGAGCAGAGCCGTCGGGAGTCAGCAGATCGTCCATATCGGGAGCCGCCAGAGGCGTGCCCTCTGCGGTGAGCATTACCGTGCCGTGGGCAGGGATGGTCACCTGATACACGCCGTCGGTGGACAGATCCTGATGCGCCCACAGATCGCGGATGGCGGTCACGTCAGCCAGTCCCAGCTCTTCAAAGGATACGGTGACGGTAACCGGCTTGTTTTCACGGTTGAGGAGCGCAATGGCCTTCTTGCCCGAGTTTGCCTGTCCCAGATCCTTGGTCCACGCCTCTACCGAGCCGTAGGTCTTGGCGACCGTTGCCTGAATGCAGGCAGGGTCCTGATTGATAGCGATCAGCTCCTTGTTGGAGATAATGGAAAGGGTCTCGTCGGAGATGCAGTTGAGATCCATACCCAGCATCAGGGGAGTGGACATCATACACCACATGGCAAAGTGGGATTTGTCCTCCTCGTAGGTCATGCCGTTGCCCACCTGCATCATATCCAGGTCGTTGACATGACCGGGGCCGTTGTATTTGGCCAGCGATTTGATACTGTCGATCTGATAGAGCACCGATTCAAAGGTGTTGGTGATGTCACCGCCGGTACGCCAGGAGTCGGCAACGTCCACGACCCATTCACCGGGGAACTGCCAGCAGCAAACGTTGAAGATCTTGTCCTTGCCGGTCTCGGCCTCGATCTGCTTGATGATCCTGCCAATCATTGGATAGCGATCCTCAAAGCGCAGACCCAGACGGCGACCGCCGCACCAGTCTACCTTAATGAAATCGTAGTCCCATTCCACCAGATAGCGGTAGAGGTCAGCTTCCTCGTGCCCCAGCAGACCAACGTCATCGTTGTTGTATTCGTTGTCGCCCTCCAGACCGCAGGTGGAGGCACCCGCATCGGTGTAGATACCCGCCTGCAGACCCCGCGCGTGGATCTCTGCCGCCAGATCGGCCATACCCTTGGGGAAGCGCTCGGTGTTGATGTTGACCAGTTCGTTCTCGTCACGGCCGTTCTGCCAGCCGTCGTCCACGTTGACGAAGGTGTAGCCCAGGTCGGCAAGTCCCAGCTCGACCAGCTTGTCTGCCTGGGAAAGGATGATCTCATCGCTGATCAACGTACGGTAGGCGTTCCAGGACGCCCAGCCCATCAAGGGCGTTTTGCGGGATTCCACAGTTTGATTCTCCTCCTTTTGAGCCGCCGCACCTGCCGACGAGGCAAATCCGGAGGCAAACGGCAGCATCGTCCCTGCGCAAAGGGTGACTGCCAACAGTTTGGTCATTGTTTTTTTCATCTCACTTCACCTCCAGAAGATACGTGCCCACGGGGGTAGTCAGAATGATGCAGAAGGAGGATGCGCCCTCTTTCATCTGCAGCGTAGCGATACCGCTTCCCGTCTCATCCAGAGACAGCTGTCCCAGGTCGGACAGACAAGCGTCGGCATTGTCCCACCAATTCAGGCGGTAAGCGGGATCGGTCAGCAGGATCAGCGAGACCTCCTCCCCTGCCGCCTCGGCAAGAGTCACGTTGACGGTAACTGCATTTCCCTCCTTGGTGTAGGACAGCACGTCCTCGGCGGGCAAAAGCAGATCTACCTCCTCGCGAGCGGTAGTGGTTGCAGGCGGTGCAGAACTGGTGTCGGTAGCATCTGCCTCCTGCTGATTACAGCCCATCAGCAGCGCAAGCAGCGCTCCCGCCATCCACAGAGCGATGATTCGTTTCATACGGTTCATTCCTTTCGTCGTTTCGATCGGATGTTCCAGCCTTTCCCCGGGGATCGGCAACCGATCGGATACTGTACGGTTTCATTATACCGCCATTTTCAATGCCTTGCTGGTATTCATGTGTATGCCATTGGTGTTTATGTTGCAAAAGCAGAGAGAACTTGCGCCCCACGATCCCCACAGAGAGACAAATGATCCACCGGTCAGCAAAAAAACATCGAGAGGAATATTCCCTCGATGTGATGCTATACAGTTGTATGGGTGAAGCTATCCGTAATATTCAAATATCCGTCAAACAGTTCGGTAAGCTCCTTGCCGGTGCAGATTTCGCTTTGATATAAAAAATGCAGCATATAGTTATCATCGAAGATTTCAACGTTATAACAAGCGGAAAGCGGATCGTTTTCCACACAGCCGCTGTAAACCGTAATTCGCTGAGAGAATCCGAAATCTACCCAAACCGCCTGTACACATCCCGGCCCCAAGGAAAGGGGAGTTTTTTCCAGAACGGAACGCTTGACCTCATACATCTGCCTCTCCAATTGCAGATTTCTTTTTCCGGATCTGATCGCGAACACAAACATTGCAATCACGGTTGGAATCTCCAAGATCCACATGACCCCGAAGATGATCCAATCCACACGGCTGAATTCGGGCAGATCTCTTGCCCCCGTCAGCAGCATTGTGATAAATACCCACGCAAAGGATAGTCCGATCATGCAAAAAACCAAGATCACGTTCTTCTTTTGATTGGCACTGCGCTTTTTTATTTTCTTCACCAGTGATTTGGTGACGTCACAAGGGGAAAACGGCATTCTCTGCGTGATATACGCATAAATCGCATGGGCATTATGAATTCCCCTGATGCAATATTTTCGATCTTTCAAAAGGATGTATATGCTATCAAGCTGTGCAAGCACGAAGGTCACGTCGGCAATATCGCATTCCAACCGTTTGAAAAAACCAAAACGACCGATGATTTTTTGGTTATTGAGATGTAGATACGCCTTGTAATTATACAGAAAAGGAATCATCGAAAAAAAGCAGGCAATAACAGTGATCGAAGAACACGCAACCGCATCACCGACTCCTGCAATTTTTCCCCGGGCAAACATAAACACACACAAGCCCGACCAAATAATCGCCAGTATCAGAAAAACAATGGGCAAAAACTTATAGTATGTTTTGAAAACAGCTTTCATAACAGGACTCCTCTACAATCTGTGTCTTTTGGCATTATATCATAGCACGCCAAAAAAGTCAACGAGAGCAGTATAAATTCCCACAAAGCACAAATACTAACACCACGGTTTGAAACAAATGCCGTATTGGTAATAAAGCCACCTGCAATCGGGACAGCTTGATCGTCCCCGGACACAAGCCCAGTCCCTTACGAATTATTGTAATTTGGTAAAAGGAGATTTTATATAGATCATGAAAGCAACAGGAATTGTCCGCCGCATCGACGACCTGGGTCGTGTCGTCATCCCCAAGGAGATCCGCCGCACCATGCGCATCCGCGAAGGCGACCCGCTGGAAATTTTTACCGACCACGAGGGGGAGGTCATTTTCAAAAAATATTCTCCCATCGGAGAGCTGTCCTCCTTCGCCACCCAGTACGCCGACACCCTGTCGAGGGTCTGCGGAATGGCAGTAGTCATCTGCGACCGCGACAGCGTCATCGCCTGCGGAGGCCTGCCCAAGAAGGATTTTATGGAGCTGCGCCTGTCCTCCGAGGCAGAGCATCTCATCGAAGCTCGCACGCTCTACGCGCACAAGGAGAGCGAAGCCTTCTCGGGCATCGTAGACAGCGTGACCCATTGGCAGATCTCCTGCCTGATGCCCATCCTGGCCGAGGGAGACGTAGTAGGCTGCGTAGCGTCGCTCACCGACACCGACCGCAGTGCCACCGACACCGAGCAAAAGCTGATCGAAACCGCCGCCACCTTCTTAGGCAAGCAGCTGGAAAGCTAAGCGATCAATCCTCCCAAAGACCAAAAGAAAAACCACGAAAATCGCTGATTTTCGTGGTTTTTCTTGGCGGAGAAAGAGAGATTCGAACTCTCGCGCCGGTTTCCCGACCTACACCCTTAGCAGGGGCGCCTCTTCACCTACTTGAGTACTTCTCCGTAGCCGCGGATATATTATAGCACAGTCACTCCCTCTTTGCAACAGGAAATTTTGTAAACAATTTGTGAACTCTCTCTACCCGTCGATCACCGCCGCAAAAATATTTTTCTGCACAGTTGACATTTTTCACACGCGGTGCTATAATAAAAAATAGATTCGAATTTTCACTTTTCCGCGCTCATTTTTTCTTATCCAATCTTCAGGAGGAACTATCTATGGGAAAATATTTCGGAACCGACGGCTTCAGAGGCGAGGTCAACCGCGTCCTGACGTCTATGCACGCTTACCAAATCGGCCGTTTTCTGGGCTGGTATTACGCCTCCCCTCTGTCCGGCGCCAAGGAGGGGCACAAGCCCCGTCTGGTCATCGGTAAGGACACCCGCCTTTCCAGCTATATGTTCGAGTACTCCATCGTAGCGGGTCTGACCGCTTCGGGTGCCGACGCCTATATGCTCCACGTCACAACCACGCCCAGCGTCTCCTTCGTCACCGCCCGTGACGATTTCGACTGCGGTATCATGATCTCCGCCTCTCACAACCCCTTCTACGACAACGGCATCAAGCTGGTCAACGGGCAGGGCGAAAAGATGGACGACGAGACCACCGCGCTCATCGAGGCTTACATCGACGGCGACTGGGCCGCACTGGGACTTGACGGCGACATCCCCCTTGCCACGGGCGACCGTCTGGGACGCATCGTGGACTATGCCGCAGGCAGAAACCGCTACATCGGCTATCTGATCACACTGGCCAGCCGCTCCATCAAGGGCAAAAAGGTGGGTCTGGACTGCGCCAACGGCTCCGCATGGTCCATCGCCAAGGCGGTATTTGATGCCCTGGGTGCCAAGACCTACGTCATCAACGCCGACCCCGACGGTCTGAACATCAACGAAAACGCAGGCTCCACCCACATTGAGGGGCTGAAGAAGTTCGTGGTGGAAAACGGCCTGGACGTTGGCTTTGCCTACGACGGCGACGCCGACCGCTGCCTTGCCGTAGACGAACAGGGCAACGAGGTCAACGGCGACCACATCCTCTATATCTTCGCACAAAACGCCAAGGTAACCGGCACGCTCACCGGCAAGGTAGTTGCCACCGTGATGAGCAATATGGGTCTGTTCAAGGCCCTTGACGAGCTGGGCGTTGGCTACGAGACCACCAAGGTGGGCGACCGCTTCGTGTACGAGAACATGGTACTGAACAACCATATGATCGGCGGTGAGCAGTCCGGCCATATCATCCTGCGCAAATACGCCACCACCGGTGACGGCATCCTTACCTCCATCATGCTGATGGAAGCCATGATCGAGCAGAAGACCACCCTTTCCAAGCTGGCCGCTCCCATGAAGATGTATCCCCAGGTGCTGGTAAACCTCCGCGTTGCCGACAAGGAGGCCGTGCTGAGCGACCCTGCCGTTCTGGCAGCCGCAAAGCGTGCCGAAGAGGCACTGGCGGGCAGCGGACGGGTAGTGCTCCGCAAGAGCGGCACCGAGCCGGTAGTCCGCGTCATGGCAGAGGCCGCCACCGAGGAGGCCTGCCGCGAAGCGGTGGACAGCATCGTTCGCGTGATCCAAGGTTAACAAACAAAGATCCCGACCTTCCGATCGGGATCTTTCTTTATTTGCTTTCCTTGGGAATCCAAATGGTAAACGCCGCCTCAATCTCCCCTTCGGCACCCACCAGCGACGGATTGCCGATCTTGGACAGATTGAACGCGCGGGTGGTATAGCTTCCCCACCAGGACTCGGTAACAGTGATCCGCTTCACCGAGGTGGTCTCGGGTCTGCCCGACTGAACGCCCTCGCTGCGCCAGCCCTCGGGACGGTACTGCCAGCCTGCCGTCACCTCGATCACGCTGCCCACGGGCAGCTCCTCCTTGGTGAAGGTCTTGGAGGCGTAGAACTGATTGCTGTTGCCTGCACCCGTGATGATCTTGTGGTGATTGGTGCCGTCCCCCGAGTTCCAGTAGCCCAGAGCCGTCCAGCCCATCTCCAGCTTGGTGTAAAGGCTTGAGTCAAAGCCGGGCTCCTTGGTATAGGCAGACCCGGTCACGGCGGTAGGCGTCTTCACTGCGTTGGTGGCGGACTCCACGGCGATCTTCCGCATATTTTCGTCCACACCGGCAGGCATAAAGTCTACGCCCTCCACCGACAGGCCGGTGAGCTTGTGAACGAAGGTCAGCCCTGCCACGTAGCGTCCGAGGTCGTAGGACAGGTGATAGCCGTCCCGAGTCAGGTGGTCGCCGATATAGGAGGTACGGGCGTTCTGGATAGCCGTGCCGGTGGGGATCACGTCATAGATCTCCTTTTTCCCTCGAACCCGCTTCTCCACAGCGGCAAGGATCGCCTTGTACATGGTCGTCTGATCCTTGTTATACTTGGAAAACTCCCCGTGAGTGGAGTCCTGCTGATAGGCCCATGTCATGTTCCAAACAATCTTGGCATCGGGGCAGAGCTCCTGTACGTAGCCGATCAGGTAGGCAAGCTCGCCGTAGGTGCGATCTATACCGCTGGAGCCGCTGGCCTGCTGCAGGGAGATATAATCCCAATTCTCCGATCTGATGGCATCGCTCATTTTATAGCCGTTGACGGTGGACCAGGTTCCCCGATTGTTGGTGCGATACTCGTAGGCACCCTTGTCCCCGCGGGCGTTGGCAGCGTGCGTGTCCAGCGTGCAACCGCCGATGTAAAGGTTGCCCAGGCGGACCTTCTTCACTCCTGCGCTTTGGGCGATCTGATAAACGTACTCCATAGAGTCGTCGGAAAAGCTGTTTCCAATAGTGAGAATCTTCAAGATTCCATCCTCCTTCCAGTCCTCTGCGGGATCGGGCTTCGATCCCTCGGGCGTCGCGGTAACCGTGGGTGCGGTGGTCATGGCGTCAGTCTCTTGGGCAGGAGCGCCTCCATCGGTGCCACAGCCTGCCAGCAGAGCACACAGCAGCAGACTGCTGCAAAGCTTTACAAGTTTCATCTGATCGATCCTTTCGACTGATTTGATTTCATTATACAACAAATCCCGCCAAATGTCAATATGCGGGCTTGTTTTTCGTCCGTCGCAGATTCCATCGGCATCTTTCGGAAATATTTTCAAAAAATCCCCGAAAACCACTTGATTTTTTTTCGCTAAAGTAGTATGATATATGTGTATAACTTTGCACAGACGTGCGTTATACTTCCTATAAAAATAACGGATTGAATATAAAGGAGATCTTTGCTATGCCTAAATTCAGAAGAATCGGCGTTCTCACCTCCGGCGGCGATGCCCCCGGTATGAACGCGGCTGTCAGAGCCGTCACCCGCTGTGCCAATGCAAACGGCGTCGAGGTCGTCGGTATTTACGAAGGATACAAGGGTCTGATCGAAGGAAACGTAAAGGTCTTCGGTCCCCGCGACGTATCGAACATCATCAACCACGGCGGCACCGTGCTGTACTCCGCTCGCTGCCCCGAGTTCAAGGAAGAATGGGGTATGCAGAAGGCTAAGGAGACCTGCGAGAAGTACCAGATCGACGGCATCGTTGCCATCGGCGGCGACGGCACCTTCCGCGGCGCTACCGACCTGTCCATCAGAGGCATTCCCTGCATCGGTATTCCCGGCACCATCGACAACGACATCACCGCAACCGACTATTCCATCGGTTACGATACCGCTATGAACACCGTCATTGAGATGGTGGACCGCCTCCGCGACACCTGTGAGTCTCACGCCCGCTGTAACGTGGTAGAGATCATGGGCAGAAACGCAGGCTATATCGCCCTGAACACCGGCGT
>JAFTKV010000208.1 GCA_017453085.1 Clostridia bacterium | reverse complement strand
TCCCGATGCTGCTACAAAGCTCACCCTTACCCTTTGGCGTGCGGAGCGCCCCCGCTATCTGCTGACGCTATCTACGGAAAACGGCCTGACCGTCGATCCGCGACTGGAAAAGATCGCAGCTGCTCCGTTATCCGAGGTTGCCGCTGCCATTGCACTCAAGCAAAACGAAAGACAAACGAACTATTAATCAGAAAGGAATCACATGATGGAACAATTACAGAATCTCAAATTTACCGGCATGGGAAACGCTGCCGGAGGTCACTATAACGAAGTCACGATCAGCGGCATCGCAACCTTCTCCGAAGAGGTAGTCGCCAACAAGATCTCGGTCAGCGGTATTTGTACTGTTCAGGCATCTATGACCGCAGAATTTTTCCGCGCTTCCGGCATCGTCAACGCAGATGCGTCTATTCGGGGCGGAGGCATGGACATCGGCGGCAATTTCACCGCAAAGGATAAGCTGGAGGGGGATTCTATCTCCTGCACAGGCATCCTGACCGCCTGTGCATCGGTCAGCGCAGATGCCATCGACGTTGGCGGCATCCTGACTGCGAAGGAGGTATTTGGTGACGTGGTCACGATTCGCCCACGCTCGTTTTCTCACAGAGACTCCCGCTCCAAGGTGGACCACATCGAGTGCACCGAGCTGACCGCCGCCCATTGCGATTTCGGTGAGATCTGGGCGCAGAACGTGACGCTGTACGCCGGATGCACGGTGGAAAAGCTCTACTGCGACGGCGAGATCAATGTTTCAGATGATTGCAAAGTAGGAAAGGTCTATCGCATGGGCGAGGAAGCCGAGCTACCCGCTCCCACGATCGAGCCGATTTCCGAGGAGGAGGCTGAAGATCTGGACGAACAGCTGGAGGAGCTCGATGATCAGATCGAAGAGATCGAAGGGGAGATCGAGGATCTGGACGGTGAAATGGAAGATCTGGACGATGAAGAGGAAAACGCAGGTGATCGGATTGATGAGATCGGAGACAAGATCGACGAGCTCGGCGATGAAATCGATCGCATTGGTGAAGACATAGAGCAAGCCCAACAAAGGGGCGATGCCGCAGAGGTGCGCAGATTTGAGGAATACCGAAAGAGCTTGGAGACCAGTCTGAGAGGATTGGAAGCCAGCCGACAAGGGTTGGAGGAACATTTATCCAACGTAAAAAACGAGACCGCCGCTCAACGTGCAAAGCTGGAAGTGCGACGCGAGGAGCTGGAGCAAAAGCAGCAGAAGCTACAGGAAAAGCGTGCGCAGATGGAGCAGGGACGCTACCGAAAAAGCGACACTCCCCACGAGCAGCCCACCATCACGGTTGAGATGAACGGTCAAAAGACGACGTTAGACACAGGGGAGTCCTTGGGTGACTCGGTACGGTCTGTTGTAAAAGCTTCTATGGATATGGCGCGCAATGCAATCAACTCCGTGCGCATCAATATCGGCAGCTCCGATCGGAAGACTTCCAATGATCCCAACCTTGCGTTTGTTGGGAAGACTGTCTCTTCCCTGCCTTGGGAGGACGACGGCAAGCTGCGGCTGGTAGCCTTCGTCGGTCACAAGCTTGTGCAGGAGGGCGATCGGGGCTGTCGGGAGCTGACCTTCACCTACGAGGGAAATACGCTGGACGTGATCTGCACAGGCTCGCTGAAGTGCCATGACATCGTCGGCAATGCAAGTGCCGGTGACAGCATGGAATGCGGCAACGTTGGCGGCAACGTCACGGCAGGTGACGGTGTCGACTGTGGCGAAGTCCACGGTAACGTCAGCGCAGGTGACGGTGTGGATTGCGCCAACGTGGGCGGTGACGTCAGTGCAGGTGACAGCGTAGATTGTAACGAGGTTGGCGGCAGCGTAAAGGCCGGTGACGGCGTAGAATGCGGCAACGTGGGCGGTAACGTCACGGCGGGAGACGGCGTAGAATGCGGCAACGTGGGTGGCAACGTGCGTGCCGGTGACAGTGTGGAATGCGGCGACGTTTACGGCAGCGTAACTGCCGACGGAGACGTGGAGTGCGACTGTGTAAAGGGAGACGTTCATGCCGGCGGCGATCTCCATTGTAGCAAAAACTGATTCAAAAAAATCCTGTTGGAGCGATCCAACAGGATTTTGTTTTAGGATTTCGTTGTTTGTGCGGCGTGATCGGCCAGCACGCTTTCGTAGATCGCCAGCACCTTCTTGGCAAAGGCGGTGGCGGAATAGTGGGCCTCCATATGGGTCTTGGCAGATTCGCCCATCTTCGCTCGCAGCTCGGGATCCAGCATCTTCGTCAGATAGTCTGCAAATTCCTCGTATGTATCGTACTGCCAGCCGTTTTCGCCGTTGATGATCACGCCGGAAAGGCAATCGTCGCGGCGACAGAGGACGGGCAGGCCTGCCGCCTCAGCCTCCAGATAGGTAAGCCCCTGGGTCTCGGAGGAGGAGGCACAGACGAACAGATCTGCGGCAGTATAGTAGGGAGCGACCTCCTTGTGGGGGATCATACCGGCAAACACCGCACGGTCGCCAAGCTCCAGCTCGGCAGCGAGTTTTTCCAGTCGGGAACGGTCGGGCCCGTCGCCTACCAGCAAAAGCCGCACGCGGGGATCGTCGAACTGCTTGAGATAACGCAGCACCTCTTCGTAGTTCTTTTCTTTTCCCAGTCTTCCTACTGCGACCAGCAGGCAGATGTCGGGAGAAATCCCGAAGTGCTCGCGGATCTCATCCCGTTTGGAGCGGTCGTTGAAGGGAGCGGGATCGATACCTGTGGGAATGACGGGCACCAGCTTACCGTCAGGGCCGATGCCGTAGCGCTCCAGCATCTTCCGCACCTTTTCGGTGGGAGCGATGACCGCCTTGGTCTTCTTGCAGACCCAGCGGGTACCGGATGCGGCGATCTTCTTTCCCAGCTTTTTGCTGGGAGAAAAATAATGGGTATAATCCTCGTAAACGGTATGATAGGTGTGGATCATCGGAACCTGCAGACGCTTGGCCAGACGCTTTGCGATCAGATAACTGGAAAACTCGCTTTGGGAATGGATCAGATCGGGTTTCCATTCGATAATTTTTTTGATTTCATCGTTGTACTTGGGAATCCGCAGGCGCGCATCGGGATAGATAAAATTCACGTTCATGGACGCCAGACTGGTCACGTCTCCCTCAACCGAATTCTTCATTCCGATTGCCAGAGTCAAGATCTTGACCTCGTGTCCCATCGCCCGCAGGTTATCGCTGAGCTGCTGGATCGAAGTAACCACGCCGTTTACCATAGGCAAATAGCAATCGCTGGTGATCAATATTTTCATCAGACTATCTCCACTCGTCGAAAATTTGGGATATCTTATACCGTTATTATAACACAATCCGAGCGATTTCGCAATAGGGTAATTCCGAATTATTTGTGTGGATTTCGAAATTCATCAATCCGCCGGCACGGCGATCACGTAGGGCTCGGTTGCGCTGAGAGCCTCCCCGTTGGGGGACTGCTGAACGACCCGAATCGATTCGATCAGTCCGTCATACACCAGCGTCAGGGTATTACCGTCCACCAAAACCGTATCCGAATACAGCGAGCCGTCTATCTCGATCATGCTCCACTGAGTGAAATTGGTTCCTACTACGGTAACCGTCTCGTTTTCCGCATCCACCTGCACGTCGGTAATGGTAATGGGTAGGATGCCCATCTGCAGGTCACAGACCGGATACCGTTGAAGATTGCCGCCGTATACGAAGCGATCGCCGTACAGCATATCGTATTCCAGCTCCTCCAGACCGCTGAGATAGGTTTCCTTGTCCCGCATCTGCTGATGATAGCGGGTCAGAATCCCGCGGTGCAGACCGGCAACGTCCATTGCCACGGCACTCAGCTGATAGGCTTCCAGATCGCCCGGATCGTCGTACCGTGCTTCTGCACCGTAGTTGGTCAGGATCACGTACTCGGTTTGGAAGATATTACCGTTGGTCAGATCCTGCGGAGCAATAGAGAGGCTGGGCAGATGGTCACCGTACATGACCAGCATCACTTCCTCGGGATAATTGGACAGTGCCTCCACCAGCAGTCGCAGAAATTCGTCCATTTCCCGCAGCTGGCTCACGTAATAGGACAGTGCGGCAATATCGGACAAACCGCCCTCCAGCTTTCCGTCAATAAAGGTAGCGTTGATGGGATATGCATAATCGGCAGGCAGCGTCATGGGAGGATATTTACCGTGTCCCTGCACCGATACTGCCATCACGAAGTCCCGCTCCTCGGTAGAAGATAGCGTGTCCAGGATCTCGCGCACCAGGATCTCATCCTTTGGCCAGGAGCCGCTGATGTTGAACTCCACGTTCTGCATATATTCCATGGACGTGAAGCTGTCAAAGCCCAGATTGCAATAAACCTGATTGCGATCGTAGAAGGTGCCCTCGTAATTGTGGATCGCATGGGTCGCATAGCCCAGCTCCTTCAGATTGTATGCCGCAGTTTCGCAGGTGTTTTCCATCAGCACCGTTTTATAGGGATACTCGCCCGGACCGAAATAGTCCAGACACATACCGGTAAGCACCTCGAACTCGGAATTGATCGTGCCTGCACCTACGGAGGGGACCGACAAAAATCCGCTGAGATGCTCAGATTTTAACTGCGTGAAATAGGGGATCGGATTTTCCGAAAACTCCACGTTCGTCAGATAATTCACGTCAAAAAAGGACTCCAGCTGCAGGTAGATCACGTTGGGACTGTTTTCGGGAGCACTTTTCTGCTCCTCTCCCAGCTGCTTCATGATCGTTTCGATCTGCAGCTCCGAATAATCGGCAGGCTCTTCTATTCCTTGATCAAAAATACCCAGCAGGAAGCAGTACGGCAGACCGTAATCGTCGTATGCATCGGCAATGTTGGGAAACTGATCGGACAAAACGTCGGTGGAAAGCCCCAGGTAAAAGCCTCCGGGTACCAGCGATGCGGAAATCAGCGCACCTGCGATCGCGCTCTTCCATTTGACCTTTCCGCGGGGAGCTTTGATCGCCAGAAAGACCAGCAAGGATATACCGATCAGGATCAACGCAACGATCAAAATGATCTCCGGAATGCTGAGGTATACCATAAAAATGCGGAACACGCTGGTGACCAACGACAGGTCTATGACCGTGAAGGGCGTAACGCGGTTCAAGAGCAGGATGCAGTTAGCTACGCCCATCGTGATCCATAGCACCGAAAACAATGCCTGCAGGAACGCGCGGATAGGGGTCAGCCGAGCGATCATCATCGTGAAGAAGATCAGCACCGAGCAATATACAAATGCATAGGGTGCCTGAATCACAAACAGAAGCGCTTCCGCCAGCGAATGGCGGGAGAGCGTTTCCAGCAACAGCTCCAAAAACAAGGACCAGCAAATCAGTGCACCAACAGAATCGAACAAGCGGTAGTTCCCTGCCGCATCCTTGCGGGTCAGATAAGTTTTTATGCGACTCCGGCCTGATTTGCAAACCGATTTGACCGTTTGCCAAAAACCGGGGCGCGTTGTGTTCTTTTCCATAATCACTCCGTCAGGTATTGACGACCCAAATCCCCCAATCGAAACGAATGGGGGATTTACGGGTAGTCAATTGTATCGTCAAGAATTAGCTTCTGCGTATTTTGCCCACAGCTCCTCAACCGTATAACCGGTCAAAGCCTTCCAGCTTTCGGAGGTGCGGTAAGTATGCTGCTTGAGTTGATCGTTGAGCTTATATGCCAGATCGGGGGTAACGTTTTCCTCTGCCCAGATCAGGAACGCAGCGGTTACACGGTAAGCGTCGGTGTAGCTTTGCTTGGGATTATAGGCAGGAAGCTTCCAGCCGTCCTTATCGTTGTAGATGCCGAAGCGGGCTCTGCCGTAGTCGGCAAGACCCTCGGTCAGCCAGCCGGGCATCCGCTCCTCGTGGATCCGACGTGCCTCCGCCTTCTCTTCCTCGGTCATTTCCGACCATTTCTTGCGGGGCTTTTCATCGTCGGCGGGGCGTCTCCAATAGTTCTGTGCAACGTGTACCAGCTCGTGGGTCATGCTGTCCGCATCGTAGATATGCTTTTCGTAATAGCGGGGATTCATGACGACCTTGGGGATCTCGGTATAGGTTGCAGCGACACCGTCGTACTCGGGATCGACTACGTAGGTGACGGGACGGATCTCACCGTAATTGAAAAATTCGGAGATCTCCTTATAATTTTTCTCAAATGCGTCGAGAATCAGCTCGACCAGACCGGGATCCAGAAGCTCCTTGTTCTCGAATCCCAGCAAATATTGTTCTGCCAGTGACATAGGGATAACCTTTCTGTGGGAATAGCATTCAGTCGGCCAACTCTACCTTGAAATCGTAAGCGGCGGTGCGAACTACGGAACCGGAGGTTTTCTGACCGGTTCTGTAATTGGTGATCATACCGTTATCGGCGTCGTACATCGCCCAAAGCTCCTTCAGCCCGTAGCCGGTGATCTGATTGAAGAACTGGCTGGTATACCGCTCGGTACGGAGCGCCTCATTCATCTGCTCCGCAAAGGTGGGGCAGATATTCTCTTCGATCCAGACGAAGAAGCGGGCGGTCACCCGATAGGAATCAGTGTAAGAGTGGCTCTTGCTGTATGCGGGAAGCTCAAAATCGCCTGGATACATACCGAACACGTAGCGGCTGTAGTCGGTCATACCTTCCAC
>JAFTKV010000207.1 GCA_017453085.1 Clostridia bacterium | reverse complement strand
ATGTCGTCGTCGGTCTCGGTAGGCAGACCGTTCATAAAGTAGAGCTTCACCGTGTTCTTGCCGTAATCAAATGCCACGTTACAAGCACGGAGCAGATCCTCTTCGGTCAGATTCTTGTTGATCACGTCCCGCAGTCGCTGAGTGCCCGCCTCGGGCGCAAAGGTGATACCGCTGGCGCGGACACCGGAGATCTTCTCCATCAGCTCCGAGGTGAAGCTGTTGACCCGCAGGGAGGGGAGCGACAGGCTGACCTTCGCCTCGTTGGTCCATTCCAGGAGCTCGTTGGTCAGCGTATCCAGGCAGGTGTAGTCCGAGATGGACAGCGAGCACAGAGAGATTTCGTCGTAGCCGGTGTTCTCGTACAGCAGCTTTGCCTGCGCGTTCAGCACCTCGGGAGTCTTTTCCCGCACAGGACGGTAGGTCATTCCCGCCTGGCAGAAGCGACAGCCGCGGATACAGCCGCGGTATACCTCCAGCACGATGCGGTCGTGAACCGTCTCGATGTAAGGCATGACCACCTTCTCGGGGTAGTAGGAGGTGTCCAGATCCTTCATGATCCGCTTGGTGATGCGCTTCGGAATATCGTCGCACACGGGAGTGTACGCACGGATGGTGGCATCTTCGTTATAGGTAACCTCGTACAGCGAGGGGACGTAAAAGCCGGGGATCTTTGCCGCCTCGTGCAGGAAGGATTTACGGGTGTAGGTTCCGTTTTCCTTCATATTAATATATAGTCGACAAATTTCCACCAACGCCTCCTCACCCTCACCGATGGAGAAGAGGTCGAAGAAGTCGCAGACCGGCTCGGGATTGTAGGTGCAAGGACCGCCGCCGATGACGATGGGATCCTCCTCAGAGCGATCGGCTGCCAGCAGAGGGATCTGCGCCAGATCCAGCAGGTTGACTACGTTGGTGTAGCACATCTCGTACTGGAGGGTAAAGCCCAGGAAATCGAACTCCTTCAGCGGGTCGCCGCTCTCGTGCGCCCACATGGGCAGGTTGTGCGTGCGCAGCTGCTCCTCCATATCCACCCAGGGAGAGTAGCAGCGCTCGCACCAGATGTCCTCTTCCCTGTTCAGCGCACCGTAGAGGATCCGCACGCCCAGGTTGGACATTCCAATCTCGTAGGAATCGGGGAATGCGAAGGCAAAGCGACATTTGACGGCGTTCTTGTCCTTCAGGATCTCGCCGTACTCGCCGCCGATATAGCGTCCCGGCTTTGTCACCGAGCGCAGGATTTTTTCTTTCAGATCAAAATTCATGGTATACTCCATTTGCCCGAAGGCAGGTTCGTTAACCGAACAGCTTGGTAATCACAAGAGTGGGCAACAGCCAGATCAGCTGATAGATCATCAGATTCAACGAGGTGACCAGGTCTGTTCCCATCATATTTAATAAAAGTGCGTACACCGGCACCGCCAGCAACAGAGACAGCACCGCAAGTGCCACGCCGATCTGCATCAGATGGCGGGTCGTGCGGCAGTATTTCACGGTTTCAAACAGTCCCCGCTTGGTACGGGACAGCAAAATACTCTCCGCCGCCTCTCTGCGCAGGAGGCGGTCCTTCTTTTCCTTGCCGCGGATGATCTTCAGCGGCATATCGCTGCCCCAACGGATGCAACGCTCCATAAAAGCTCGGTTGATATTGGGGTCGAAGGTCTTGATGGCCACGCACACGCCGGATCGGAAGAGGTTCAGAGCAATGCTCTCGAAGTCCTCATCCATTTGATAGGAGACCTCCAGCCGCGCTACCGCCTCACCGGACACCGACATATACATCACGGCGCAATCGGTCTGCAGATCTCTGCCGTCAGAGGGCACGCGAATGCCCGCTTTCTTCAGAAACGAACGACTGCCGACGAGCACCAGCTCACCGTCCACCGCCGCCTCCACGCCGTTTTCGGAAACGGTGATGAAGTCCATATCGGCGGTATAACCGGTATCCGACACCACCAACGAGAACATCTCGCCCAGCGAGCCGCCGGTAGCACAGAAGATCGCCGACGCATAGCCGATAACCTTTGACAGATCGGCCTCGCCAAACACCTTTACGCCCACCAGCTGCACCTGATCGGGTGGGAACACCTCGCTGTCCTGGAAGGTCACCACCGACGGCGGTGCATATTCGTCCAGCGCACGCTCACCCATGACGGCGGCGTTCATTCGGCGGGCTCCCGATGCCAGCGTGGTAAGGGGGGAGTAGAATACGTAGAGCAGCGACAGGGGCATCGCCAAGAAGAATCCGCCAATTCCCACCGTCACCGCCTCGGTCAGCACTCCCTCAGAGGACCACACGGTGATCCCGAAGCCGAGACCGACGAGCAATGCCAGCACGGTCAGCAGTCTCACGGGACGCTTCACAGAGCTGCGGGCACTCATCTCCCGCTTGAAGCCCAGAACGCTGCGGACACGCTCCACGGCAAAGTAGCGAGTCTCCTCGGGCAGATGATCCCGAAGCGCTTCCCGCTCCAGATCCGCATCCGCCCCCTCCAGCATCCGAAGGGTGTATTTTTCTTTGGAAGAAAAGGCAACGGTAAAGGCTGCGTATTCCCGCTTCACCGCACCGTAGCAGCACAGCTTAGCCAGCACGCCGAACGCCAGTACCGGCAGGCAAAACGTAGTCATTGCCCCAGTGGAAAACAGGATCTGCAGCAGGACGTAAGCCGTGTGCACGATCACCGTCACCACGAACAGGCGGATCGGCGCAACGTTGCGGTCGTTTTTCCGCCCAAATCGGAGCACCTCGGGCACCAGCATCACGCCGAAGACAGTCAGCTGGATGGCAACCCACCCCGCAACAGCAGGATAGCGCCCCCGATCCAGAAAATCAGGGAAACGGAAGCCGAACACGTCTGCGTTTTCCCATATCAAAACGAATGCCGTCAGCAAAAGCAACAACAAGATGCAGCCTCTCTGCCGCCACAGCTTACTGCGGTAGTCGGCAGCGATCTTTCGCTTTTGCTCCGCCGTCAGCTGATCGTAGGGATCGGCTGCCTTAGCGGTCTTTTTCCGACGGGGCTGCGCCTGCGGCGAAGTCTCCTTGGGAGCATCCTCCTTCATCCCGAAGATCGCCTGCAGATCGTACTGATTCTCGTCGATCCTCGCCTTCATGGGATCGGCAGGACCCGGTGCCTTCTCCCGCCGCTCGGGAGCGATGGGCTTGGCCTTGGTCACTGCGCGGGTTTCGGTATTGGCACCACGACGGATAAAGTCGTGGCCGAACAGCTCCTCCAGCGTTTTGGGCTGAACAGAGCTTCCATTGTCATCCGACTCCCGTGAGGATTTATCCGGCTGGATCGTGGGCTGTCTGACGTGCTTTTTCAGTTTGTTCAGCAGATCGTCTGCATGAACTTGTTCTTTTTTACGATCGGACATAATCAATCCTTATTTCTTTTGGTTTCTGCAACGGGCAGCTTGACAAAGCACCACGGCTGTTGCGCAGGAGACGTTGAAGGAATTCACCTTGCCGTACATGGGAATCGACAGCAAGAAATCGCATTTTTCCTTGACCAGACGGGAGATCCCGTTCCCCTCGCTGCCCACCACGAATGCGGCGGCACCCGAAAGATCAGACTCGTAGAGGGAGACGCCCTCTGCCTCTGCGCCGTAGATCCAGACACCCTTCTTTTTCAGCTCGTCAATAGTAGAGGCGATGTTGACCACCTTCGCAATGGGCAGATGCTGGATCGCTCCTGCAGAAGACTTCACCACCACCGGTGTGACCGGTGCGGAATGCCGCTTGGAAATGATCAGACCGTGGACACCTGCACCCTCGGCACAACGGATGATGGCTCCCAGATTGTGGGGATCCTCCACGCCGTCAGCGATCACCAGAAAAGGCGATTCGCCCTTCTCTTCTGCGATCTGCAGAAGGTCGTCCACCGAGCAGTACTCCACTCCTGCCGCCAATGCGACCACACCCTGATGGACGCCGCCGCCTGAAAGGGAGTCCAGCTTCTCCCGTGCGACCTGCACCACGGGGATGCCCGCCTCCTTGGCTCTGGCAACGATGAGGGTGATGGAGCCCTCCCGCTCGCCCGGTTGCACGAAGAGCTTATCCAAGGTCTTTTCGGCCTTCAGTGCCTCCAGAACGGCGTTTCTGCCGTAGATCACACCCTCGACCTCCGCTACTGGAGGCTTTTTTTCGGATTTATTTCGATCAAACTTTTGTTTCATACTTCACCTGTATTCTAATCAATATCATAATACTCACATTATATCACAAATTTCGATTTTTGTATAGTCTTTTCTGATATTTTTCCTCAATAACACAAAAAAACGAGACAGAGTCTCGTTTTTTTGTAGTCGTACAATGATCGGTTTACTCGCCGGCCTTCATTGCAGCAAAGCAATCGCTGCAGTATACGGGTCTGTCGCTGGTAGGCTGGAAGGGGATCTTTGCAGGCTTACCGCACTTAGCGCAGACGGCATCAAACAGCTCTCTCTGGGGTTTGGTGGCATTCTTCTTGGCATTACGGCAATCTCTGCATCTCTGGGGCTGATTCTGGAAGCCCTTTTCAGCGTAGAATTCCTGTTCGCCTGCGGTGAATACAAACTCCTTTCCACAGTCTTTGCACTTCAGTGTGATGTCCTGATACATGTGTTCTACCTCGCTTTGAAATATGGTATAGATTTTACCCGAGGACGGTGGCGAACCATCATCTTTGCAACTTCGCAACGATTACAACGCTTTCCTTAAGCTACTTGGGCATATAAAATTACAGTAAAGCTGCTAAATCTGATCGGGGCTCTCCGGCAGATGCTGCTTGATCTTTCGTCTCATCCGATAAATGGCGTTGTCCACCGACTTTTCGCTTCGCCCGAGGCGGCAAGCGATCTCAGCGGCGGTGTACCCTTGCAGATATAAACGGTAGACCGACTTCTCCAGCGGAGAGAAGAGCGCATCCACCAGATCGGACAGCTTGCCCAGGGAGGCGCGACGGGCAGACTTCCGCTGGGAGGGCGTCAGCTGCACCTTTTCTACGACGGCATTGTCCGAACGAATGGTGCGGCGAAGCTTGCGCAGCGCACTGATTAAACGGTTGCGAATGCAGATCTTGGCGTACAACCCGAAGGTTACGGATTCCTGCCCAAGATCGAAGCTCATTGCGGCGTGATACAGTGCAAGAGTTGCCTCCTGCATCAGATCCTCAAACTCACCGTCCGGGCATTCCGCCAGCGCACCGGCGACCATCGAAAGCAGCAATGCGGCATATTGCTCTCTGAGCAGATCGAAGGACGATTCATCGCCCGATTGAAGAAGCTCAATATGCTTGACAAGAGTTTGATCCACGACAGCACCCATCGACGCTCGGATCGATTTTTGTCAATTTACACAAAACGACCCCGATTTATTTGCACTATTTACTATATTTTTAATTATAACACTTTTTTACAAATTGTCAATAGGCTATTCACAATTTTTTCTTTTTTGCAGAAATTCCGTGCTTTTTCACAAAAAAAGCCCCGCAAATCTATTTGCGGGGTCGAAAAAATTGCGCACTTTGCCCAATTTTCGTTTGTTTATTCTGACATCAGATAACCGATCTCGCCGGTCAGCAGAGCCAACACTCCCTTGTAGATCTGCTCGGGATTCTCTCTGAACTGATAGCGCATCAGCTCCAGCTGTGCGGAGTTTTCCGCCACCAGCTTCAGCTCCAGCGACAGCTTTCCCTGATCGCGGATTGCGCAGGTCAGATTGTAGCTGCCGTCCGCTCTGGGCTGGAAGGAGGTCTCCACTGCCGCCCCCCGTTCACGGAAGTTCAGCAGGCGGAGCGCACTGCGAAGGCCTTTGGTCTTGACGTAATTCATCAGATCGCCCTGCAAGCTCTCCACTACCTGGACACCCTGCTCGCTGATCTGATACAACGTGCGTACCTCATCCCGCAGCTCCACCACGTTGCCACGCTCCAGAAGATCTGCAAAGCAATCTGCAAAGTCGATACCGCCAACGAAGCCGTCCTGCATCACGATATCGTTAATATCGCTATACTCCAGCGGTCTGCCAATGTGGTACATCAGATACAGAATAAAGATCTTGATCTCATCTTCAGCATACAGTCTGGTTTCCATAATTCCTCCGATAAAGAATGGGCGAGAGTGACCCGCCCATTCCTTCTGACATCTACAGATGTAAATTGTAATATTTTGATTAGTCCCAGTACTTCTTAGCAGGGATGTAAGCAGCTACATCGGGAACGTACTCGTAGGTAGCGTCCAGAGCCTCGGTGAAGATGTAACGGCCTGCGTAGTCTACTTCATAGTCCTCCAGGTTCGCGTTAATCACTGCTGCGGTCTGCATAAAGTATACGGGAGCGATGGGAGCATCCTTCAGGAGCAGCTTTTCAGCCTCTGCCAGAATGGTTGCGCGCTTAGCCGCATCGGACTCTTCCAGCGCACTCGTGATCAGCGCATCGTACTCTTCGCTGGCATAACCGGTCACGCCGGGAACCAGCGCGAAGTGCTCGGCAGACTCAGAGAAGTCGTACGCACCGCCGGAATAACGCTGTGCAAACTGTGCCAGTACGGCAAAGGGATCGGCAGACATCATGCTCAGCTCGATACCCAGAACCTGATACTCACCGGATCTGTACTTTTCGATGATCTCATCCTTCAGCAGGTGAGAGTAAACCTTTTCGAATTTGTAGCCGGTTGCTACGTCTTGCTCATCCTTTTCAACACGGGTGAACTCCAGGTAATCAAACGCCTTCACGTCCACTTCCTCAACGGTAACGGTGAAGCCTAACTCGCCCCAAGCCTTAACGGCCTTTTCGGCAGCCTTCAGCTCAGCCTCGTTGCCCTTGCGGATGGTCAGAGTAAACT
>JAFTKV010000206.1 GCA_017453085.1 Clostridia bacterium | reverse complement strand
GATGAAGTATTTGCCCAGGTTGCTGCAAAGAACGCCAACGAGCCCGAATTCATTCAGGCAGTTACCGAAGTTCTCGAATCCTTCGAGCCCGTTGTAGAGGCAAATCCTCAGCTGGAGGCTCTGGGCGTTGTAGAGCGCATCGTTGAGCCCGAACGCTTTATTCAGTTCAGAGTTCCGTGGGTGGACGATGCCGGCAAGGTACACGTGAACCGTGGTTACCGTGTGCAGTTTAACTCTGCCATCGGTCCTTACAAGGGCGGTATCCGTCTCCATCCTTCTGTAAACGCATCTATCATCAAGTTCCTGGGCTTTGAGCAGTGCTTCAAGAACAGCCTGACCGGTCTGCCTATGGGCGGCGGTAAGGGTGGCTCCGACTTCGACCCCAAGGGCAAGTCGGATATGGAGATCATGCGCTTCTGCCACTCCTTTATGAACGAGCTCTACCGTCACATCGGCGCAGACACCGACGTTCCCGCAGGTGACATCGGCGTAGGCGCACGTGAGGTGGGCTATATGTTCGGTCAGTACAAGAAGCTGACCAATCAGTACACCGGCGTGCTCACCGGCAAGGGACTTTCTTACGGCGGTTCTCTGGCGCGTAAGGAAGCAACCGGCTACGGTCTTCTGTACTTCACTCAGGAAATGATGTCCTGTATGAAGAACGACTCGGTTGCAGGCAAGACCATCGTTATCTCCGGCTCGGGTAACGTTGCCATCTACGCTTGCGAAAAGGCACAGGAGCTGGGCGGCAAGGTTGTGGCTCTCTCCGACTCCAACGGCTATATTTACGATGCTGAAGGTATCAAGCTGGACGTTGTAAAGCAGATCAAGGAAGTAGAGCGAGCTCGTATTTCGGTATACGCTGACCGTGTTCCCGGCTCCGTTTACACCGTAGGCTGCAAGGGCATCTGGACCATTCCTTGCGACATCGCTCTGCCTTGTGCTACTCAGAACGAAATCGACGGCGAATCTGCAGCAATTCTGGTGAAGAACGGCGTGCAGGTAGTGGCTGAGGGCGCAAATATGCCCTCCACTCCCGATGCAATTGCTACCTTCCAGAATGCAGGTCTGCTCTTTGCTCCCGCAAAAGCATCCAACGCAGGCGGTGTTGCTACCTCCGGCCTGGAAATGTCCCAGAACTCCATGCGTTACAGCTGGACCTTCGAGGAAGTAGACGCCAAGCTGAAGCAGATCATGATCGGTATCTTCCACAACGCTTACGACGCCGCTAAGAAGTACGGCAAGGAAGGTGACCTGGTGGCAGGTGCCAACATCGCCGGCTTTGAGAAGATCGCATCCGCTATGATCGCGCAGGGCGTGGTATAACCAAGGGCGCTGCCCTTGGAACCCGCCAAAGAACCTTCTTGTAAGAAGGTTCTTTGGAATCTCCAAGAACTTTTATAAAAGGGCGGCAAATACTTGCCGCCCGATTTTTTGCATGGTTTGAACAAACAAATGAATAAACCGTTCCCCTTGCCGAAAAACTCACTTCGAAAATTCCCCGAAACTATTGACAAATTTCGCTCTGTGGTATATAATGCTACTGAATGATCATCCGCAGACTCGGTAAGCATAATGGCATCCGACCTGCGTATTTTTAATTGACTTGGCACATGGTGCCGCTAAGGAGAAAACTATGGGAACGATTACCGAGGTTTTTGCCACTTCTGTATTCAGCGATAAGGTAATGAAGGAGCGCCTTCCTGCCGACGTGTACGCCGCAATGAAGCGCACTATCCATCATGCCGAGGCGCTGGATCCTAACTATATTAACACTGTTGCCGCAGCAATGAAGGATTGGGCGATCTCTAAGGGGTGCACCCACTTCAGCCATTGGTTCCAGCCCCTCACCGCATCTACTGCCGAAAAGCACGACTCCTTCCTGCTCCCCAAGGGCGGAATGTCTGCCATCGAGGCGTTCACCGGCAAGAATCTCCTGCAGAGTGAGCCCGATGCCTCCAGCTTCCCCTCCGGCGGACTCCGCGGCACTTGCAATGCCCGCGGATACAGCGTGTGGGATCCCACCTCCTACGCTTTCGTGAAGAATAAATGTCTGTATATCCCCGCTTGCTTCGTTTCCTACACCGGCGAGGCTATGGACAAGAAGATTCCCCTTTTGCGCTCTGTGGAGGCGCTGTCTAAAGAGGCGGTTCGTCTGCTCCACCTTTGCGGCAAGACCGACGTTCACTACGTCCGCACCACCGCAGGTCCCGAGCAGGAGTATTTTCTCATCCCCTACGATCTGTATATGAAGCGGAAGGACCTCCAGTACACCGGCAGAACGCTGTTCGGTGCAAAGCCTTCCAAGGGACAGGAGCTGGACGATCAGTATTTCGCCGCCATCAAGCCGCAGGTGAAGGTATTTATGGAGGACTGCAACATTGAGCTGTGGAGACTGGGCATCAACGCCACCACCGAGCACAACGAGGCGGCTCCCTGTCAGCACGAGCTGGCACCCATCTTCGATACCACCAATATTTCCAACGATACCAACCGTCTGGCGTTGGACGTGATGAAGACCACCGCCCAGAAGCACGGCTTTGCCTGCCTCTTCCACGAGAAGCCTTTTAAGGGCATCAACGGCTCGGGTAAGCACAACAACTGGTCTATGGCAACCGATCAGGGGGAGAATCTCTTGAATCCCACCTCCGATCCCTACCACAATACCCAGTTCCTGCTCTTTTTGGCTGCCGCTATTCAGTCGGTGTCCGATTACAGCGAGCTGCTCCGTGTGTCCATCGCCACTGCGGGCAACGATCACCGTTTGGGTGCGCTGGAGGCGCCTCCCGCTATCCTGTCGGTCTATCTGGGCGACGAGCTGACCGCCGTGGTCAATGCCATTGCTGACGGCAAGAAGTACGTTTCCCCCGTAAAGACCACCATGAACGTGGGCGTTGCGGCGATTCCCGAATTAAAGAAGGATACCACCGACCGCAACCGCACCTCTCCCTTCGCTTTCACCGGTAATAAGTTCGAATTCCGTATGTCGGGCGCATCTCAGTCTATCTCCGAGCCCAATATGGTGCTGAACACCATTATGGCAGAGACGCTGAGAAAATTCGCTAACCGTCTGGAGCGTGCTAAGGATTTCGAAACTGCCGCCAGAAAGCTCATTCGTGAGGTGTTCAAGCGGGAGAAGGATCACATCATCTTCAACGGCAACGGTTACTCCAAGCAGTGGCAGGAGGAAGCGGCTCGCCGCGGACTCCCCAACCACGCCACCACCCCCGAGGCAATTTCGGTATACGATAAGCCCGAGTACGTGAAGCTGTTTGCCGATCACGCCGTGCTCACCCCCGACGAGCTTCGTTGCCGCAAGGCGGTGATGTTCGACAACTACGTCAACCAGATCAAGATCGAAGCGCAGACCATGTGCGAGATGGTGATCCGTGACATTCTCCCTGCTTGCTTTGGCTACTCCACCGAGCTGTCCGTGACAGACTCTTCTGCCGCAGCTGAGATCGGCGTTCGTGTGAACACCCTCACCGACGATCTCTACGCCGCTACCAAGAATTTGGAGAAGGCGCTGGAGGGTTTGAAGTCTGCAGGCATCGGCGAGGAAAAGGCATATTACACCCGTGACGTGATCCGTCCTGCTATGGATGCCGTTCGTGCGCCTGCCGACGAGCTGGAGACTATCGTTAGCAGAGAATATTGGCCCATCCCCACCTACGGCGATATTCTATATTATTGATCCAATACAAAAAAGAACCCGCAGAAGCGGGTTCTTTTTGATTTAGTTGGTTCCGAATACGGTAGTCTGCCACGCGGTGGGCAGCTCGGGAGTGACTGTGCCGTGCGTGGTCAGCGTGCCGTCGCTGTGCAGGACAACGAAGAACTGCTTGCCGACCGTTACCCACAGCGCATCGCTGATTTGGGCGATGGAATCGTCGGAGCCGCCGAGAGCGACGGTGATCACGCTGCCGTCTGCCTTCAGCAGGGCGGCGTTGTTGGCGTTGGAGGAGATAGCGATCACGTCGGTGGCGTCGGTGATCTTGCAGTTGCCCAGCACCACTACGGTGCCGTCTGCCTTCAGACCGATGCTGTGCAGAGTGCCTGCGGAAATGGCGATGATATCGCTCCAGTCGGAGGTGTTGCAGATGCCGGCCAGATTGTTGCCCAGCGCGGTTACGGTGCCGTCGCTGTGCAGGATCAGGCTGTGGTTATCGCCTGCGGCGATGGAAACGGCGTTCTGCAGCTCGGCAGTATCGCACTGACCGTTCAGATTGCTTCCTGCAGCCACTACGGTGCCATCTGCCTTCAGACCCAGCAGATGGTAGTTGCCGGCAGAAATGGCGACGATCTCGGTCCATTCTGCAAGGTCCTCCTGCTTGTAGGAGGCGTTGGAGCCGTCGGCAATGCGAACGGTACCGTCCAAAAGCAGGATCACTACTGCGGCGTCACAGCAGGAGACCGAAACGGCAGGGAGGTAAACGCTCTCGTAAGTGGGCTCGCCGGTAATGGGATCCACGCCGGTGATCAGAGAGGTGGCAGAGTAGATCATATTGCCGCCCAGATAAACGTTGCCGTCGGAATCCACAGAAGCTACCTTCTGAGGCTGTGCGCTGATCAACGTTGCGTTGACGGTCTGCTTTCCATAAACGGTCAGCAGGGAGAAGAAGGTAGGCATATGCCGACGCAGCTCTGCATTGGTGAGATTTTCCATGATCGTCTGCATTTTGACGGGATCGCCGGTGCTGCTGACGTAATCCGCTGCTTTGCCGTAATCGCTCTTGCCGATGTAGTAATCCACGGCAGCTGCGGATGCGGAGGCAGCCAGCTCGGGAAGCTCGAACTCCTCTGCCATCGCAATGGCTTCGTCGTATTGATTCTGATCCAGCAGAGCCTGCACTGCGCTCTTGGCGATGGTGGCGGGGGTGGTGGCGGTATTGTACTGCCGGGCGATCTCCATTGCTTCGGTATACTTGCCTTCGTCGGTCAGGGCTTTGATGTAGGCTTCGGCTGCCTGAGCAGTAGCACCTGCCTGCTGATCGGCGGGCAGATCCTTCGCCAGTGCCAGCGCCTTTACATAGTCGCCGTCGTTCAGGGCGGCGTAGAATTGTTGCGTGCGGATCGCGTCAATATACGCCTGATTACCGGTCTTTTGCGCCCACTCCAGCGCCTTATCCAGCAGGTTGGCGGTGGTATAATACTGAATTGCGGCGGTATAGATCTCGTCGATCAGTGCCTGATCGCAGCCTGCCGTTTGCGCATAGCCCAAGGCGTTGACGAAATCGTTCTGCTCCAGATATGTACGGACGATTTTTTCTGCGCCGTCGTCAGCATTGCCGGGGATGGTATCACCCGTAGTTTGACCGGTAGTCGTATCTGTGCTGTCTGAGTCTTCTTTTCCGCAAAGCGTCAGGATCAGCAGAAGAACGATGATCAGCAGTACTACCGAAGCGGCGGTAATGGCGATCAGCAGGGCGTTGCGAGCCTTGTCGGGGGATTTTTCCTCAACGGCGGGGACGGGGGGAGGGACTTCGCCGTTATCAGGATCGCTATCCGGCTCTGCCGTACCGTTTTCGGCAGCCATTGCGGCCAGCGCGGCCTTGGCGGCGGCGGTAGAATATTCGGCGGTTTTGTCGCTGGCAGGCAGATTGTCGTCAGCGGAAGGATCAAGAGTGGGTGCGGGGATGGGAGCGACCACAGCCTTTTTGTTCTTGGAAGCAGTCAATCCGTCCAGTGCGGCGAACAGCTCGCTCTTGTTGCGGCGACAGGTAGGACAAGCGTCCGACTCGGAAAATTCGCCACAGGTACAGCGCCAAACAATCTCGGTGAGCTTTTCGGGCACGTATAATGCACCAATGCCCAGAGCTGCAGCGGCTGCATCGGGATCCTTTTTGAACCGCTTGGCAATGGGAACACCCTCGCCGGGCAGGTCAAAGAAGTCGCCCCGAACGTAGTCGGTCACGGTGCCGTCGGTATAGCGCACGCGGCTGATGTAGATCTCGGCATCCTCAACGCGGGTGCCGCCGTCACAGTCGGGCAGCAAACGGAAGGTGATCCGTGCGCCGCTTTCCAGGCCGGCGTCGCCGAAGCGGAGGAGCTTGGCAAAGTATTCGTTTTCCTTGCAGGGATGGATCTTGCCGTCCGCCTCGAACAGGCGAACTACGATCACCGCAGATTCCACGGTGTCGCTGGCAAGACCGCCGCCGCCCATGTTTTCCACGGTCATACAGACCTGAATGGCGGAAGTGTCAAAATTATATTCCAGATCGGTTCGTTCGATGGAAAGAGGACAGCGGAGCGAGACGCGCTTGCTCTTCGTCTTCTTCACCTTGGTTCCGGTTTGTGCTTTGGATGATTTCATTTTATCTTCTCCTATACGGAAATTCAGAGTATATCCGTTCAGTTTATTGTAACGCAAAAACTTCGATTTGTCAAGTCAAACGCAAAGAGTTTACAGTCTATTATTCAATTTGAAACAAAATATCGGTAATTGTACGGTTTTTCGGTGTTTTGTTTTTCCACAGATCCGTGATGGCCGTCGTTAGTCTGCCGATTCGGGAGGGCTGGTGCAGGAGCCGCCATAGCCACTCGACGCCGCAGCGTTGCCAAATGAGCGGCGCGCGATTGATCTGCCCTGCCCACACGTCCAGACTGCCGCCCAGCGGGAGAAAGAGCCGTACTGCCGGCAGATACCGTCTGCAGCGAAGGATCCATTCCTCCTGCCGGGGACTGCCCAGACAAACAATCACTATCGATGCGTTGCTGCAACGGATCGTCCCCCGAAGCGCAGGGAGATCGGCTTCTGTAAAATATCCGTGCGCGCATCCGGCGATCTGCAGACCGGGGATCGCCATTTGCAGCCGTTTGGCCGCACGATGGGCAACCCCGGGTTTCCCGCCCAGCAGAAAAACCGATTCCCCTCGACGGGCGGCAAGCTGCAAGGTCGCAAATCCCAGATCAATGCCGGCAATGCGAGAAAGAGATGCTCCGGGTGCACCTTTTCTCAGGAGCACTGCGGCACCGATCCCATCGCATACCCAATAATCTGCGGCGCGGATCAGTGCGGCAAACGGGGGAGAGGTTAGTGCGCGGGCAATCATCTCTGCGTTCAGCGTTACAACGAAGGTGCCGCCCGTTGCAGTGGAAAGCAAGCGGGCGGCATGGATAGGCGTATAGGCGGGGAGAAGTGTGGGGTGGGTTTGGTTTTGGTTGCCGTTCACGAAAAAGCTCCATTCATCGTATGAGAAGAGAGGCGAAAATATGCCTCTATGTACGGCAACCGCCGATAAAGACGGTTATTTCAGCTTGTCCGCCTCTGCGGTGGCAAGGGCGTCGCAACGCTCGTTGTAGGGGTGACCTGCGTGCCCCTTCACCCAACGGAATGCGATCTCGTGGGGGGCGATGGCGGCAAGCAGTCGATCCCACAGCTGGGGATTGAGGGCAGGGGAGCCGTCGGATTTTTTCCAGCCCCGCTTTTTCCAGCCTTCCGCCCAGCCCTTCTCCAGACCGTCGATGACGTATTTGGAATCGGAGGTGAAGGTGACGGCGCAGGGCTCCTTCAGTGCCTCGAAGGCGGTAATGGCACCCATCAGCTCCATGCGGTTGTTGGTGGTGTTGGCTTCGCCGCCGGACATGACCTTTTCTTTTTGTTTATAAACCAGAATCGCGCCCCAGCCGCCGGGACCGGGATTGCCTCGGCAGGCGCCGTCGGTGTAGATTTCGACTTTGTT
>JAFTKV010000205.1 GCA_017453085.1 Clostridia bacterium | reverse complement strand
AGTATTTCTCATCGTGCTGGATTCCTTTGGAATCGGCGCCGCTCCCGATGCCGCTGATTTCGGCGACGCAGGAGCAAACACTCTCGCCAGCATTGAAAGATCCGGCAAACTGCATATCCCTACCCTCACCGCAATGGGACTTGGCAACATCGACGGTGTGACTGCCATCGAAAAAGCCGCCGCTCCCACCGCTTCGGTTGCACGGCTCCGGGACAAGAGCCGCGGCAAGGACACCACCACCGGACATTGGGAGATCGCAGGCATTATTTCCGAGCGACCCATGCCCACCTATCCCGACGGCTTTTCCGAAGAGGTAATGACCGCTTTTGAGCAAGCTGTAGGCAAAGGGACTCTTTGCAATCTCCCCTACTCGGGCACCGACGTCATCCGTGACTACGGCGAAGAGCATCTTGCTACCGGCAAGCTGATTATCTACACCTCTGCCGACAGCGTGTTCCAAATTGCCGCTCACGAGTCGCTGGTTCCTCCCGAGGAGCTGTACGAGATCTGCCGCACTGCCCGTAATCTGCTCCAAGGGGAGCACGGCGTGGGTAGAGTCATTGCCCGTCCCTTCGAGGGCGAGCCCGGTAATTTCCGCCGCACCGAAAACCGCCGTGATTTCTCCCTGCTCCCTCCCGCTCCCACTGTTCTCGACCGTCTGTCGAGAGAGGGCTACGACGTCATCGGCGTAGGCAAGATCGGCGACATCTTCTCGATGGCAGGCATCACCGAGACTCACCCCACCCACAACAATCGGGAGGGGATGAAGGTCACCTCCGAACTGGTGAAGAAGGATTTCCACGGACTTTGCTTTATCAATCTCGTGGACTTCGATATGCTCTACGGTCACCGTCAGGATGCCGAGGGCTACGCCACCGCTATGAGCGAGTTTGACGCTTGGCTGTCCGACTTCGTAAAAGAACTGCGCCTCGACGACGTTTTGATGATCACCGCCGACCACGGCTGTGATCCTTCCGACCAAAGCACCGACCACACCCGTGAGTATGTGCCCTACCTGACCTATGGTGTGGGCATCGCTCCCGAAAACCGTGGCACCCTCCTTGGATTTGACACCATCAAAGATGAGGTCTATACCCTTTTGAACAACTGATATGATGAATCAAGAGACGATTAACGCTCTGGTAGCAAACGCCCTTGCCGCCAGAGAGAAAAGCTACTGCCCCTATTCGGGCTTTGCCGTGGGTGCGGCGCTCCTTGCCGCCGACGGCACCATCTATACGGGCGCAAACATCGAGTCTGCTTCCTTCACCCCCACCGTCTGCGCCGAGCGGGTGGCAATGTTCACCGCCGTCCACAAAGGTGAGCGTAACTTCACCGCACTGGCGGTAGTGGGCGGCAAGAGCGGTGCAGAGGTGTCCGCTTACTGCGCGCCCTGCGGCGTATGCCGTCAGGTGCTCGCCGAATTTTGCACTCCCGACTTTCCCGTGATCCTCTTCGACGGCAAGACCCCGAAAGTGATCCCCCTGTCCACCCTTTTGCCGGCCAGCTTCGGCAAAGCAGATCTGACCTGATCCCCCAAGGAGACCTCCTATGAGAATGTACGACCTGATCGAAAAGAAAAAGCACGGCGTTGCACTCACCCGTGAGGAGATTTTTGAGATGATCTCCCTCTACACCGACGAAAAAATCCCCGATTATCAGATGTCCGCTCTGATGATGGCCATCTACTTCAACGGCATGACCGACGAGGAGACCTTTACCCTCACCGAGGCCATGGCAAAATCGGGCGACACCGTCGATCTGTCCCGCTTCGGCGACCGCAGCGTGGATAAGCACTCCACCGGCGGCGTTGGCGACAAGACCACCCTCATCGTTGCCCCCATCGTGGCGGCGGCAGGAGGTATCGTTGCCAAAATGAGCGGTCGTGGTCTGGGCCACACCGGCGGCACCGTGGATAAGCTGGAATCCTTTCCCGGATTTTGCACCTCCCTCACCCCCGAGGAGTTTGCCGATCAGTCGGAGCGTGTGGGGCTTGCGGTCATCGGACAGAGTGCCGATCTGGCACCTGCCGATAAGAAGCTCTACGCCCTCAGGGACGTCACCGCAACGGTAGATTCCCTCCCCCTCATCGCCTCCTCCATTATGAGCAAAAAGCTGGCGGCAGGTACTCGCTCCATCGTACTGGACGTAAAATGCGGCAGCGGCGCATTTATGCGCACCCCCGAAGATGCCACCCGTCTTGCCGAGACGATGGTGCGCATTGGCATCGCCAACGGGCGCAACACCGCCGCCGTCATCACCAATATGGATATTCCCTTGGGTCACGCCATCGGCAATGCGATGGAGGTCACCGAAGCCATCGAAGTGCTCCGCGGCGGCGGCCCCGACGATCTCAGAACCGTTTGCCTCACGCTGGCAACCCGTATGATCGCCCTCTCCTGCCAGAACTCCATTGAGGATGCCGAGGCGATTGCCAAGGATTGTCTCTACAGCGGCAAGGCGTACCAAAAATTCTGCCGGTGGATCGAAGCACAGGGCGGCGACGCCTCCTATGCAAAGGATCCCACGCTCTTCGGCATTGCCGCGCACGTGGGCGAGGTCTGTGCCGAGGACGATCTCTACATAGCCTCCTGCAACGCCGAGATGATCGGCACCGCCGCTATGATATTAGGTGCAGGACGGCAGACCAAGGATTCGGTGATCGATCCCCGGGCAGGCATCCACCTGCTGAAAAAGCCGGGCGACCGTGTAAAAAAGGGCGAGGTCATTGCCCGTCTCTTCACTGAACGAAAGGACACGCTGGATGCGGCAGCCTCCACCGTCCGCTCTGCTCTTACCTTCAGCGAAAGTGCCGTGGAAGCACAACCGCTGATCTACGCCATTATCGACGGCAACACCGTCCGCTCCAAGGAGGATGCATAATATGAAAGAACGTCTTGTGATCGGCATTGCCGGCGGTTCGGGAAGCGGTAAAACCACCCTTGCCGACAACATCGCCGCTTATTTTGGCCCGCAGGTGGCGCTCCTGCGTCACGACAGCTACTACAAGCCAATGAAGGATCTTCCCCTTACCGCGCGTGCTACCGTCAATTACGACCATCCCGATGCCTTTGACACCGATCTGCTCATCTCCCATCTGGAGAGCCTGAAAAAGGGCGAGCCCGTCGAAACGCCCATCTATCAGTACCACGTTCACGATCGCAGCGAAGAGACCCATCACATCGAGCCTGCCGAGGTCATCCTGCTGGAAGGCATTCTGGTCTTCGAAAACGCACGGCTGCGCTCTCTGATGGATCTGAAGATCTACGTGGATACCGATCCCGACGTGCGCATCATCCGCCGCATCCTGCGGGACGTGAGTGAGCGCGGACGCACCCTGCAATCGGTTGCAGAGCAGTATCTCACCACCGTAAAGCCGATGCACGAGGCTTTCATCGAGCCCAGCAAAAAATACGCTGACATTATCATTCCGGAGGGCGGACAAAATCCCGCAGCCTACGGAATGATCATCCAGAAGATCGCTGCCCATTTGGCTCTGTAAGCGATCATTCCCCTAATCTCGCACACACTCGGAGGTATTTATGCCCAAATTTGAAGTTCTGTCGGCAGAAATTGCCGAACAGATCCGCAAGGACAGGGAAAACGGCACGCTTCCCCAAATGGCGTTTCCCAACGCATCGGTAGTGCGCCGCCTGAATCTTGCGAAGGACGCCCCCACAGTATGGCGTCCCACCTTCGTTCACGATATTGACAAAATTCTTCATTGCCCTTACTATAATCGCTATACCGACAAAACCCAGGTCTTCTCCCTGTGGAAAAACGACGACATCACCCGCCGCAGCCTCCACGTGCAGCTGGTTTCCCGCATCTCCCGCACCATCGGTGCGGTGCTGGGGCTGAACATCGACCTCATCGAAGCCATTGCGCTGGGGCACGACATCGGCCACACTCCCTTCGGCCACATCGGCGAATCCTGCCTGGACAAGCTCTACTACAAGGAGACGGGACGGCATTTCTGCCACAATCTCCAATCGGTACGGGTGCTGGACGGCATCTTCCCCTACAATCTCAGCCTACAGGTGCTGGACGGCATCGCCACTCACAACGGTGAGGTGGAGTGCGAGATCTACCACCCCGCTCCTCTCTCCTCCTTTGAGGAATTTGACGGGATCATCGACCGTTGCTACGTGGACCGTGCCTATATGGCCAAGCGGATGCCCTCCACGCTGGAAGGCAACGTAGTCCGCCTTGCCGACATCATCGCTTACCTTGGCAAGGATCGGCAGGATGCGATGCGCACCGGCACCGCCGAGGAAGGGATGTTCATCAACGAGGACATCGGCTCCATCAACGCCGAGATCATCAACAATCTGGTGACCAACATCATCGAAAACAGCTACGGCAAGCCCTATATCAAGCTGGATGCCAAGCATTTTCGTGCACTTCGCAAATCCAAGCAGGACAATTACCGTATGATCTATCTCAGCGATGGGGTCAACCAACAGATCAAATCGGATCTCCAGCCCATGATGACCAACATCTACGGCCAGCTGCTGGAGGATCTGAAGAGCGGCAACAAGACCTCTCCCATCTTTAGTCACCATATTGACTATATCAACGCCAATTCCGCCCATTATAAGCGGGAGAAGCCTTACGAGACGGGCGAGCCCAACCAGATCGTGGTGGACTATATCGCCAGCATGACCGACGATTATCTCATCGAGCTCCATGCGTATCTCTTCCCCGACAGCCCTCTGCGGGTAACCTACAAGGGCTATTTTGACGAATAATTTCACAAAGAACAGGAATCGCTATGTTTGAACAGATTTTACAGCTGATCCGTGACTATCCCCGGATCATCATCCACCGCCACAAAAATCCCGACGGCGATGCGCTGGGCAGTCAGCTGGGACTTTATCATATGATCCGCGACAGCTTCCCCGAAAAGGAGGTCTACACCGTCGGCGATCTGACCCCTCGCTACGCCTTTATGCTCACCGTCCCATGGACGAGATCGAGGATTCCCTCTACGAGGGTGCGCTGGCCATCGTGCTGGACACCTCCGCCAAATCGCTGATCTCGGACGAGCGGTACACGCTTGCAGCCGCCACCGCACGGATGGATCACCACATTTTCGTGGAAGATATTTGCCAGGCAGAGGTGACCGACACCTCCTTCGAGAGCTGCTGCGGTCTGATCACCGCTCTTGCCATTGAGGGCGGACTCACCGTCTCCCCCGTGGCGGCCAAGGCACTCTACACCGGCATGATCACCGACTCGGGTCGCTTCCGCTACGACTCCACCAACGCCCAGACCTTCCGTATGGCCTCCTTTTTGATGGAGCGGACATTCGACACCGCCGATATTTACAAAAATCTCTACGCCGACAGTCTTTGGAGCATCCAGCTGCGAGCAAGGTTTACCCTGAAGATTCAGATGACCCCGCATCGGGTCGCCTACATCTATACCACCCGTGAGGAGGCTGCTGAGAGCGGCGCCGACAGCTTCACCATCTCCCGCGGAATGGTAGGCACCATGTCCGAGATCCGCGGCATCGACAGCTGGGTGAACTTCACCGAGACCGAGGACGGCGTGCTCTGCGAGATCCGCTCCAATCGCTACAACATCAACCCCATCGCCGTGAAATACGGCGGCGGCGGTCATCAGAAGGCCAGCGGTGCTACCCTGAAGGATCGGGAGGAAGCTATGGCGCTTCTCTCTGACCTGTGCGCCCTTTCGGAGGAGGGATAAGATGAATCTTTCTGCTATGCAAGCCGTGCTTGCCAAAATCGAGGAAGCACAGAAGATCGTGATCTTCCGTCACAAAATGCCCGACGGCGATGCCATCGGCTCCACCAAGGGACTTCGGGAGATCCTGCGCCTCTCCTTCCCCGAAAAAGAGATCTACTTAAACAACTGCGACTCCTCCGACTATCTGGAGTTTCTCGGCGACGAGGACGCTCCTCAGCCCGACGAGTTCTACGCCGATGCGCTGGGCATCGTCATTGACACCGCCACCGCCAAGCGCATCTCCAATCCCCGCTATGCCCTCTGCCGCGAGATCGTGAAGATCGATCACCACATCCCCATCGAGTCCTACGGAGCCACCGAATGGGTGGAAGAGGAGCGTTCCTCCTCCTGCGAGATGATCGTACAGTTCTACGACGCCTTCAAGGATCGCTTGCAGATGACCAAGGAGGCGGCTACCTACCTCTACACCGGTATGGTCACCGACTCGGGCCGCTTCCGCTATCGGGAGGTATCGGGGGACACCCTTCGACTTGCCGCCATTCTGCTGGATCAGGGCATCGACGTGGACCGCATCTACGCCCATCTGTACATGAAGGACGTCTCCTCCATGCGCCTGCAAGCGTGGGCGCTCTCTCATATCAAGTTTACCGCCAGCGGCGTTGCATACCTCTACATCACCCGTGACGTGCAGGAAAAGTTCGGTCTCACCTTCGAATCTGCCAGCGCAGCAGTGTCCTATATGGACTCCATCAAGGACAGTCTGATCTGGCTTGCCTTCATCGAAAACAGCGACGGCACCATCCGCGTGCGCCTGCGCTCCCGCTTCGTGACGGTGAGCGAGATTGCCGAGTGCTACGGCGGCGGCGGTCACGCCTGCGCCGCAGGTGCTACCGTGAACAATCGCCGTGAAATGAACCGCCTGATCGCCGACGCCGACCGTCGGCTGGGCGAGTATAAAGCAAACAACGAGGGCTGGCTATGAAAATACTCATCACCAACGACGACGGCGTTTTTGCTCCTGCCCTGCCCAAGCTCATCCGTTGGGCGCAAGCATACGGCGAGGTCATCGCCGTAGCTCCCAAGGTGGAGCAGAGCGGCAAGAGCCACGCCATCGACTTTATGCATCCCCAGGAGATCAAGCAGGTGGAGATCGCTCCCGATCTGATCGCCTGGTCTATGGATTCCACCCCCGCCGACTGCGTCCGCTTCGCGCTGGATCAGCTAGGACGGGATTTTGATCTGATCATTTCGGGCATCAACCGCGGCTACAATCTGGGCGGCGACATCGTCTACTCGGGCACCGTGGGTGCCATCTTTGAGGGCATTCGCCAAGGCATACCCGGCATCGCCCTGTCCGGCTTCCCCACCACTCACATCGACGCCATCGGCCATCTGGATCGGGTGATGGATTTCATCCTGCAAAACGATCTGCTGAAGGTCAATCCCCTGTACAACGTGAATATCCCCCCCGAGGCGGGCGAGATCCGCATCACCAAGCAGGGCGGCATCTACTTCACCGATCGCTTCGTCTCCATCGGAAACGATCTGTACGTACAGGAGGGCGAGCCGGACATCGGCGATCTGTCCGATGCATCGGTCGACGTTGCCGCCGTCCACAGCGGCTATATCTCCATCACGCCCCTGTCCGCATCCCGCACTGAGATGACGGTGTTCAAATCCCTGCAAAAGCAGCTCGGATAACCGAAATCCCTTGACAAACTGCGATTTTTTTGATACAATAATACCAATCAAACTATATGGAGGACTTATGCAAAATTTAATCTCTACCAAGATCAGAACTAAACAGATGAATCTTTACCTTCGGGTCACCCGAGGACATTTTGCTACCAGCCACAGCCATATCAATTACTACATCGACGTCACCACCCAAAAGACTCGTCTCTCCGAGGCTTCTGCCGTTGCCAAGGAGCTGGTCAGCTACTACTCCGCCAATACCATCGTAGACACGATCCTCTGTCTGGACGGCACCGAGGTGATCGGCACCTGCCTGGCTGAGGAGCTCACCAACGGTAGCTACGTCAATCTCAACGCCCACCAAACCATTTACGTAGTCACGCCGGAGCACACTTCGGGCAGCCAGCTATTGTTCCGCGACAATCTGATCCCCATGATCGCCGGCAAGCACGTCCTGATTCTGGCGGCATCGGTCACCACCGGCTATACCGCTCAGGCCGCAGCCGAGGCGGTCGCCTACTACGGCGGCATGGTATCGGGCGTCTGCTCCATCTTCGCCACTCTGGACACCTGCGCAGGCCATACCGTACATTCGGTATTCGACACCAACGACCTGCAGGGCTACGCCTCCCACCCCTCTCACGAGTGCCCCCTGTGCAAGGAAGGCCAAAAGATCGACGCACTGGTCAACAGCTTCGGCTACTCCAAGCTGTAAAACTGATCCCAACCAAGCAAAAACGCATTTCTTACGAAAGAAATGCGTTTTTGTATTATGCGGCTACCCAAAGGAAATCCTTTTCAGGCACCCACACGAACACGGACAGTACCCGCGCTTTGACAGTCAGAGGAGCCAATACCGAGGGGACGTATGGCGTAGGATTGTAATCGTACTTGCTGGAAATGGTACCTCCACCGGTGACGTTGCCGAACATCACGCCCCACCCCCCGTAGTAGTTCAGATACTCCTGAAAATCGTTGTAGTGATTGTAGGTGAAGAACACGAACTTCTCGTTGGGATCAATGATGCTGTTACGGTTGGCATCGTAGCGGGTGTAGACGATCCGCGATGCACCGCGGGTGATGGAATGACCGTCGTTATAGATCCGAGGGGAGTACTTGGGATCGCAATCGTTGCCGGTGGTGCCGATATCGATCTCGGAATAGTAGAGATCACCGCCACAGCCGCTGATACGGGGCAGCTCCGGCTCGTAAGGATATTTGGATGTGCTTCCGCTGAAGGCGGAATGATTCAGCCGCAGATATTCGCCCCAGATGCTATCGTCCGGATCGGCTTTTTTATTGCTGACGTAATTGGCGGGCACGTCGCCGAAGGCGTACACGTAAGCCGCCATCTCCTCCAGCGTGATGTAGCCGCCGCCTCTATAGACGCGGAAGACCTCCGCACCGTAGGCATCCACCACCACGTAGGTGTGCTCGTCCGCATAGTAGGGCTGGGAATTGCGGATGAGCAGCCCACCGGATTTGGGCTGATAGATCGAGAGGATGGGTGCCTGATCGGGCACTTCCGTAGCCCCCGACAGCTCGCCTCTGGAGGATCGCTCCAGCGCTTCCGCGCGGCTGTCGGCAGGATCTGCGCCATCGTAAAACGCATCCCGCAGATCGGAAATCGGTAGCTTCCCGGGATCGGGCGTTGGATCGGGATTCGTGTCCGGTGTCGTATCCGGCACGGGATCGGGAGTCGTGTCCGGGATTGGCTGAATTGTAGGCTTCTGCGGATCGGTGGCAGGAGGAGTGGTGAGCCCCGGCAGCTCGGCCTTGGCCACGACTCGGATCAGAACGCGGGTGGAGAGTGTACCCAGCTTCACCGAGATGATGGCCTCGCCCTCCTGCATTGCCGTGATCCTTCCGATAGAATCCACGTACACCGCATCCGAGGAGGAGGACCATTGCTGATCGTCACACAGATCGTCGGGGGCATTGGTGGCCAGAAGATAGACGTCGCCCACCTGCATATAATGAAGTCCGTAGTTGATGATCTCCAGCGATTCGGGCATTGACGTGGCCGGCACCGTCTGCGTACCCGCGCAGCCGATCAGAACGCCAAGCAACAAAATCAGAGACAGAACAGACAGACCGATTCGTTTCAAAAATGTCACTCCTTTGGATTTTCTTCAACCATTTTACCCTACTTTTCCCTCTTTGTCAATACGTTTCCGCAAAAATCCCTCACACCTTTCGATGTGAGGGATTTTGTCAATTTAGATGATAGAATGGATAAAATCCATTAGTTGCAGCGTCTCTTGCGAGCGATCAGGGTAATTGCTGCGCCTGCCAGCAGAACTGCGGAAACCAGAACGATCATGACGTCGCCGGTCTTGGGAACGTTGGTCTCGGGAACGTTGGTCTCGGGCGTCTCAGCAGGAGTGTGCTCTACAATCCAGCCGTTCTTGATCTGAGCGGTGCCGTTGAACTGGCCAACGATACCGTAAACCTTTACGGTGTCGCCTGCAACGGGCTTCACGTCCATTGCGTCGTAACGGGTAGAACCGTCTGCGCTGTAGGTACCGTAAACGGTCAGGATATTGCCTTCCGCATCCTTGATTTTCATGTTACCGTACTGAGTGTTGTAAACCTCGGTGATCTCGCCTACAACGTAGTACTTACCTTCGGTGTAGGTGTTGTGATCCTTAGATGCGCCCAGAGCCAGAGCGTCCTTGATGGTCAGAGTGGTATCGGGGGTAGGATCTGCGGGCTTGGGATCGGGTTCTACGGGCGTCTCAGCAGGAGTGTGCTCAACAATCCAGCCGTTCTTGATCTGAGCGGTGCCATTGAACTGGCCGATGATACCGTAAACCTTTACGGTGTCGCCTGCAACGGGCTTCACGTCCATTGCGTCGTAACGGGTAGAGCCGTCTGCGCTGTAGGTGCCGTAGATGGTGAGGATATTACCCTCAGCATCCTTAATCTTCATGTTACCGTACTGGGTATTGTAAACCTCGGTGATTTCACCAACAACGTAGTACTTGCCTGCGGTGTAGGTGTTGTGAGCCTTGGATGCGCCCAGTGCCAGTGCCTCTGCGATGGTGAGGGTGGAGTCGGCTGCGGGATCTTCAGGCTTGGGTTCGGGAGCTACCTCGCCTGCCTTTACCCAAGTGCCAGCTGCAGAGTCATCAAACTGTGCAGAGCCATTGTAAGCGGTCAGGTAACCGGTAACGGTAACGGTGTCGCCCTTCTTGGGAGTGCCGCCGGTAACGGGAACGAAGTAGCACAGAAGAGTGTTGGTACCGTCAGATACGGTGAATTTGTACTGGCCTTCATTGTAAGAAGATGCCTGAGGATCGTCGGTAACAGTACCGGTGATGGTAGACTGGTAAGGCAAATAGTTCTTATTAGCCAGTGCGTTTGCTGCTGCGATCTGCTCAGCCAGAGTTGCGGGAACAACAATTTCGGGAACGTCGGGAGTGGAAGAAGAACCGGTGTAAACGGTCAGAGAGTCTACACGAACCTGACCGTCAGTCAGAGTAACAGTAACAGAATCGGTTGCTTCAGTAAAGGT
>JAFTKV010000204.1 GCA_017453085.1 Clostridia bacterium | reverse complement strand
GGCGCATCGAGGCTCACCGCACATACCCCCACCCTCACCCCCGTAGGGGACGGCGCCCTCGTAAGGAGCGTAGCGACGGAATAGCGAAGCGTCCGTCCCGGCCGTATGGGTCACCGAGGGGACGGTTGGTGCGCCTCCTTCGTTTGCCGCCTGCGGCGGCGCGGAACGGGACGCTTCGCTATTCCGTCGCTCCGCTCCTTACAAGACCGTTCCCTACAAGGTTGGCGGAACATACCGCACCAAGATAACGGGCGGCGGGATGCGTTGGGAACGGGCGGATATGGAATCCGCCCCTACGTGGTGGGGGAATGCCGGCACCGAGGTGAGGTCGGTGCGGAGCGTTAGATTCGGGCGATTCGTGAATCGCCCCTACGGGGAGGTGGTACATACCGCACCAAGGGAACGGGCGGTGCAATATGTTCGTACATCCCCCGTAGGGGACGGCGCCCTCGACGTCCCGGCCGAACTAAAAAACAGCGAAGTGTTTTTTTCTCCGTGCGGCACAAATTGCAGTATAAATTTTAGTGCAATATGTAGTGCAATAATAAGGTGTTTATCTTTGCGCACAAATCAATTAGAATATACTTGTAAGAGGTGATGACATTGTTCAAAGTCAAAAAGCACGAGTATATCAACAAAACCTTTAGAATGCCGCTTGAACTGGTGAAAAAGATGGAAATTATCGCACAAGACAAACATGTTTCACTGAATAATTTGGTGACCCAATGCTGCGAATATGCGCTGGATAATATTGACGATAACAGAAATAAGAAAAATACTTTGTATGAGGATGATCAGAACATATGCGAAAAGGACGGGAATTACTCGAAATCTACATCACACGTAAATCAGTAGAGGAATATATAGGAGATGTGACCTGTTCATCGCAATATTTCGTCAGGCACGTTTTTGTATACTTGCGCGCTCATCCGGAGCTTTGGGAGATTGCAGATTATAGGCGATTATACGACGAAACGCTGGAGTATTGGGCAAACGACTACGACGGAACAGAAGGAGTTCGACACGATCCGGGAAGATTGAGCGATTTTGAATTTCTGGCAGATCTGTTTATCAAATATCCCTTTGAAAAGACGGAAATGTATACGCAAGAGCAGGTCGATCAATATCTGAATCACCGCCGCGCTGTCTGGCGGGAGCATAGCCGCTTGGTTTGAACTGGGCGGCTATAGTAATTTTGTCCGACGATGCCGCCCTTTGGTGCGCTTCATTTTGTGACTTGTTTCGCCGATTTTCGAAGCAAAAACTATTGACAAGCTTTTTGGGGTATGGTATAATAAATGCGTATTGTTCCTGCACCCTTTTGCGGGCGGGAATTGTCGGGACTGTATGCCCCGCAGGAAAATGAACATCGTGTTTTCTTGTGACTGACGGATCAGCGGAGTACCGCATGGGAGCAAGGAAAGTTAATGCCGACCGTCTGGGCAGCCCTTTACTTTTTTACGGTATAGGACTGCCTTTTGCTGTTTTTTTAGCATAAACTACGCTATTTTCGGAGGATACTATGAAGAGAATCGGGATTATCATGGGTAGCGACAGCGATCTGCCCATCATTAAAAAAGCAACCGATATGCTCACCGCGCTGGAGATCCCCTTTGAGGTGCATATCTATTCTGCCCACAGAACCCCCGTGGAAGCCCGTGATTTTGCGGTCAACGCAAGAGAGAGAGGCTTCGGTGCACTGATCTGCGCCGCAGGCATGGCAGCCCATCTGGCAGGCGCCATTGCCGCCAATACCACGCTACCCGTCATCGGCATCCCCTGCAAGGGCGGTATGATGGACGGTCTGGACGCACTTCTTGCCACTGTGCAGATGCCCACCGGTATCCCCGTGGCTACCGTCGCCGTAAACGGTGGCGCAAATGCCGCATTGCTTGCGGCACAGATCCTCTCGGTATCCGATCCCGAGATCGCCGCCAAGCTGGATGCCAAGCGTGCTGCCGATGCAGCCGTCGTTCTGGCGAAGGATGCTTCTGTAATGGCAAAACTGTAAATTGTTATTTTGTTATCCTATTTCTATATATTGAAGGAGATTTACAAATCATGGAAAAGAAACTTGTTTACACCGGCAAAACCAAAAACGTCTACGCGCTGGACAATGGCAACTACGAACTGAAGTTTAAGGACGACTGCACCGGCAAGGACGGCGTGTTCGATCCCGGCGAAAACTCCGTTGGTCTCACTATTGAGGGTGTGGGTGACGTGAACCTGCGTATGTCCATCTACTTCTTCGAGAAGATCAATGCGGCAGGCATCAAGACCCACTACGTGTCTGCCGATCTGGCAAACACCACTATGGAGGTTCTGCCTGCTAAGGTGTTCGGCAAGGGTCTGGAGGTTATCTGCCGTTACAAGGCCGTCGGCTCCTTCTATCGCCGTTATTCCGATTACTGCACGCTGGGTCAGGATCTGCCCGCATACGTAGAGACTACCTTCAAGAACGATGAAAAGGGCGATCCTCTGGTAACCAAGGACGGTCTGGTGGATCTGGGCGTTATGACCGCAGAGCAGTACGACTCCCTGAAGGATATGACTCAGAAGATCACCAAGATCGTTGCCGACGATCTGAAGGAAAAGGGTCTGGATATGTACGATATCAAGTTTGAGTTCGGTTACGATGCAGATGGTAACGTAATGCTCATCGACGAGATCGCATCCGGCAACATGAGAGTGTATAAGTACGGCGAATATATCGATCCTATGACGCTGAACAAGCTTTTCTTTGCATAAATAAACTCCCGAAGGGGCGGTAAATCTTTGCCGCCCCTGAGGTCGTGTTTTTGGGTGTGGCGATCTGCCACGCTCCCCCTCATTTTTTCAGCATATACCCGGAGAGTGATCTCCAAGGAGGATAACCTATGGGAGGATTTTTCGGAGCCGTCTCGAAGCGAGACGTCGTGCTCGACATCTTCTTCGGCGCAGACTACCATTCCCACCTCGGCACACGCCGTGGCGGTATGATCGTCTACGATGATAAGATCGGCTTTCAACGTTCCATTCACAGTATAGAAAACACCCCCTTCCGAACCAAATTCGAGAAGGATATTGAAGATTTTTGCGGTTGCAGCGGCATCGGCTGTATCAGCGATTCCGACCCGCAGCCGCTTCTGGTGCGCTCCCATCTGGGACTGTACGCCATCGCCACCGTGGGCATTGTGCGCAACGCGGACGCACTGATTGAGAAGTATTTTTCGGATCACGGACATCAGTTTATGGCCATGTCCTCGGGCAAGGTCAACGAGACCGAGCTGGTGGCGGCGCTGATCAACCAAAAGGACACGCTGGTGGAGGGCATCCGCTATGCACAGGAGGAGATTGAGGGCTCGGCCACCATTCTGATCCTGCAAAAGGATTGCCTGATCGCCGCCCGTGACAAGCTGGGACGTCTGCCCGTGATCGTGGGTAAGAACCAAGAGGGTTGCTGCGTGGCCTTTGAGTCCTTTACCTATCACAAGCTGGGCTATGACGATCACTACGAGCTGGGTCCAGCCGAGATCGTGAAGATCACCCCCGAGGGAGTGGAGCAGCTCTCGCCTCCCGGCAAGGAGATGAAGATCTGTGCCTTCCTCTGGACCTACTACGGCTATCCCAACTCCTGCTACGAGGGGGTCAACGTTGAGGTCATGCGCTATAAGAACGGTGCGATCATGGCGCGGGACGAGGCAGCCCGCGGCGCACGTCCGGAGGTGGACTGCGTGGCAGGCGTGCCCGATTCGGGTATTCCCCACGCCATCGGCTACGCTAACGAGAGCCGGATGCCCTTCGCCCGTCCGCTGATCAAGTATACTCCCACCTGGGCAAGATCCTTTATGCCCACCACTCAAAACGTGCGCAATCACGTGGCTAAGATGAAGCAGATCCCCGTGCCCGAGCTGATCGACGGCAAGCGTCTCTTGTTCGTGGACGATTCCATCGTTCGCGGCACGCAGCTGCGGGAGACGGTGGACTTCCTCTATTCCTGCGGTGCCAAGGAAGTGCATATGCGCTCCGCTTGCCCGCCCATCATGTACGGCTGCAAGTATCTGAACTTCTCCTCCAGCCGCTCCGAGATGGAGCTGCTCGCCCGTCAGACGGTGCAGGAGCTGGAGGGTGACGAGGGACAGCGGCATCTTGACGAGTACGCCGATTGCCACACCGAGCGCGGTCAATGCCTGCTGAAGAAAATCTGCGAAAAGTTCGGCTTTGATTCGCTGGAGTACCAGTCGTTACAGGGTGCGCTGGAGGCCATCGGCATTGATAAGGACAAGATCTGTACTTACTGCTGGAACGGGAAAGAGTAAGAGATCCTTCGGATCAAATGGATACCTTCGTAGGGAACGGTCTTGAACGTTCCGCTTCGATCGGTTTGATCCGGTGAACCGGTAAGGATTGTGAAGCGGCAGAGGCATTCCGATGCGCAAACGGAACGGTCAAGACCGTTCCCTACAATCTGTTCATGTTTGTAATATAAGACACATTTCTATAAAAATACTTCTGAAAAAGGAGCAAAATCATGGATCATAAGAATTCTCAGTCTGCAAGCTATGCTGCTGCGGGTGTGGACATCACCGCAGGTTATCGTGCGGTGGAGCTGATGAAAAAGCACGTTGCCCGCACCAAGAACGAGGGCTGTCTGGATGACGTGGGCGGCTTCGGCGGCTGCTTCGGTTTGCCGATCGCAGGTATGGAGGAGCCCGTACTGGTATCGGGTACCGACGGCTGTGGCACCAAGGTCAAGCTGGCGATCCTCATGGATAAGCACGACACCATCGGCATTGACGCCGTTGCCATGTGCGTGAATGACATCATCTGAGTAGGCGCAAAGCCGCTCTTCTTCCTGGATTACATCGCTTGCGGCAAGAATATCACAGAAAAGATCGCCGAGATCGTGGGCGGCGTTGCCGAGTGCTGCGTACAGTCGGGTGCGGCACTCATCGGCGGTGAAACTGCCGAGCATCCCGGTCTGATGCCCGTAGAGGACTACGACCTTGCCGGCTTTGCCGTTGGTATCGTAGACAAGAAAAAGATCATCGACAAAGAGAGAATGGCGGCAGGCGACGTTGTGATC
>JAFTKV010000028.1 GCA_017453085.1 Clostridia bacterium | reverse complement strand
TGCTGATGCTGCCATCCTCCAGCGGCATTCCGCAGCACTGGCAGATGAGTTTTCTCGGCGATCCGAGGAGCGTGTTTATGGATACATCGAAGAGCCCCGACAGAAGCTTGAGCGTTTCGGTGTTGGGTACCGTTTCGCCGTTTTCCCAACGGCTGACCGCCTGACGGGTGACGTACACCTTTTCGGCAAGCTCCTCCTGGGAGAGCCCGTGTTTGGTTCTGAGATCACGAATAATGTCCTTTGTTTCCATACAAATACCGCCTTTGATTTCTATGCTTTTATTATAGCATATGTCGGCTACAAACACAAGCAACACGCTGTTGCCTTTGGGATATTTTTGGGGGTTCTCGGCTGATGAAGTTTATTCAACGTTCAGAATATTGATCTTTTCTTTTTTGAGAAGGTATGCGAATGCGCCGAGGGAGACGATGCTGTCAAAGGCGTTGCCGATGCCAAAGAGGAGAGCGATGCCGATAAGCGTCGGCGTCCACACGCCCATAGCATAAAGGAAGAAGGCGATACCGTAATAGATCGTGTTCCTCACTACCGACTCAAAGAGCATATAGTTCGTCTTTCCGAGCCCGTAGAAGATGGAATCGAAGATGTTCTGGATGGCGTACAAAACATAGAAGCTGAGGAGGACGAGCACCAACTCCAACAGCTTATCCACGTCGGTAAACTGCAGAACGCTTAACATAAAGGGCTTCCAGAGAGGGATGCTCGCGCACCACAGAACCGAAACGATAGCTGTGATGCCGAAGTAGCCAAGCGTGTTTTTTCGGACGTTTTCTTTGTCAGCTGCAGTTTCCTGCTTGATAAGCTCGCCGAGCTGCAGGACGGGCAGAAGAAGCCAGCCCCAGATGAAGTTGTTTGCCACCCAATAGGTTCCTTGCTCGCCCACGACGTTGACCATTCGGGAGATCATCACCATATACGCCACGTTGCGTACGAGGGATTCCACGCCTGAGATTCCGCCGATCTTGACAAATTCCTTCGTCCAAGCAAAATCGAGCTTGGCTTTTGCAAACACCTTGATGCTCTCTTTGGCAAGCAGTATCAGAGATACGGCGAGAAGCAGAGCGTTGACGATGATATTGGAATAACCGATTCCGTTGACGCCGAGATTTGCTGAGATCGGCAATGCGGAAACAAGGAAAGTGTCGGACACAAGGCACAGCAAGAGTTTTGCGACCGTGAGAGCGTAAAGATATCTGCTCTTATTGACCGTTACCAGAGCGACGAGGGCAAACTGCGTGAGAATGGAGAAGACGTTTGCGATGCTCTCGATGCGTATGTAAGATGCAGAAGCATCGATGATGCTCGTATCGGTTGCCATCAGGTTGAGAAGCAGCTCTGCGAAGATCATAATGACGGCAGAAAGGATGGCATAGATGCCGAGGGAGAGGAGCATACCGGTTCGCACGCGGTTTGAGAAAGCATTCTTGTCATCCTTGACCTTGCCGATAAAGTAGAACAGCGGCAGGATAATGGCTTCGTTTATGATCTCGTAAATGAGGTTCACCCAGGAGAGCTGTCCTGCGATGGAAAATGACCATTCACCGGGGAGCTGACCGAGGAAGAATACGCGCACGGTGGTGTAAACGGTCGGTGCGAGTCCGAGAACGAGAAGTGCGAGAAAAAGCTTGTAGTTGATTCTGCCAATCGACAGTTTGAGTTTGGAAAACATATCAGTTTCCTCCTATTTCATTTGTAAATAGGACAAAAAGAGCGTCTGCAATCAAATGATCACAGACGCAAAAATAACGACATAATCTCGTTTAACGAGTCTGTGACCATAAGAACGTTCCCGCCGGAAGTTACCGAAAGCCTGTCAGTTTCGCAGTAAGTATCCCAAAGCCTAATGTCACTATTTACTTGTTTTTATTATGCCATATTTTCGCTGTTATTTCAACCGAGGGCGTTCATCCGTTTCGCTCTTTTTTTGTAAAGTCTTTTCTTTATCTGCCGTGGGACAATTGTTGCCATTAGTACTACCACATTTATCCTCCCACAACCCAATAGTGTACTTGCTCATCATTTCGAACACTCCACCGCAACTTTAATAACCCCATCCCGCTTCCCTTCAAACAACTCATACGCCTCGTCAATCTGTGAGAGCGGATAGGTGTGCGTGATCAGCGGCTCGGTATTGATCTTGCCCTCGGCAATGAACTGCAGCGTTTCCTCGCAGTCACAACAGTCCACGCCGCCGGTCTTGAAGGTCAGATTCTTGCCGTACATATCGGGCAGAGGCAGAGTCTGTGCCTTGTCGTAAAGTGCCACCACCGTGACGATGGCATTGGGACGCGCGCACTCCCACGCAAGACGGAAGGTGGAATCGGCACCTGCTACCTCCAGCACCACGTCCGCACCGCCGTGATCACTGTTCTCACGAACCAAATCAAGGCATTCTTCGGGTGTGACGGTCAGCACGTCGGGATAATGCTCATTCACAAATTGGATGCGGTTCTCATCCTTCTCGCACACGATGATGCGCTTGGGTGCTTTCAGCAGCACGCAAAGGAGGGTGCAAATTCCCGTGGGGCCTGCGCCGATGATGAGAACGGTGTCCTCCTCGGTGATCTCCGAGATCTTCGCCGCCCAATAGCCGGTTGCAAGCACGTCGCCTACCAGCAGGGCTTGTCTGTCGGTGACGGTGTCGGGGATCTTGTTCAGCCCCTGATCGGCAAAGGGCACACGCACGTACTCCGCCTGACCGCCGTCGATGCGGCATCCAAGTGCCCAACCGCCGTTTTGATCGGTGCAGTTGTTGACGTAGCCACGCTTGCAGAAGAAGCACTCGCCGCAGAAGGTCTCCACGTTGACCGTCACTCTGTCGCCGGGATTTACGCTTGTGACCGCAGAGCCGACCTCCTCCACGACGCCCACCATCTCGTGCCCGACCGTGATTCCCTTCACCGCTCTCGGCACACTGCCGTGCTTGATGTGCAGGTCGCTGGAGCAGATGCTGGCAAGGGTGACCTTGACGATGGCATCCCGCTCGTGCTGAAGCTTTGGCTTAGGCTTTTCGACCAGTTCAAATTTTCCTTTGGATGTGTATGTATAAGTCAGCATAATATCTCCTTTTCGTAGCCGTGACAGATCGCCCCGACAAACCACACGGTTTGTACTTTGTTGCCATTATACCACTCTTTTCGCCGTTTTGCAATCTCTTTTTCTGCAGCGGTGCCACTACAGCAAAGCTCCCCGCAACGGTAACTCCGTTTACGGGGAGCTTTTTTCTTACAGAAACGGATGCGCCGCTCTGGCCTTGAGCCTTGCAAAGCGACGGTCGATCTCCTGCTGGATCTCCTCGACAATTTGGGCATACTCCGGCGCACGCAGATGCTTGGTGCGTCCCATCATGGTCAGCCAATCCAGCACCGGGATCTTCTTCCCACGGGACTCCGGATCGTAGCTGAGGGTGGTAATTCCCTCCTCTACCTCGTACAGAGGGAAAAAGCAGCTGTCTACCGCCGCGGCGATGACCTTGCGCTCGGTATTCGGTCGGTCGCCCCAGTTCAGAGGACAGGCGGACAGACATTTGATATACGCCGTTCCGCTTTTGTGTGCGTAATACTGCGCCTTGGCAGCCTTGCGGATAAAATCGGTGGGGTCGGACTCTGCTGCTGTGGCCACGTAGGGCATCCCCGTTGCCGCCATGATCTGTGGCATATCCTTGTGGAAGAAGGATTTTCCCACGCTGTCGGCCCCCAGATGGGAGGTAGCGCTTTTGGCTCCCTTGGGCGTGGAGTAGGACAGCTGATAGCCTGTGTTCATATATCCGCCGTTGTCGTATTCGAAGAGGATCAGCGGATCGCCCCGCAGAGCGGTTGCCAGTGCAGAGCCCATCCCAATGTCCATTCCGCCGTCTCCACTGACCATGATGAAGGTCAGCTTTCCCTCGGGCAGCTCTCCCCGCGCCTGCCGCTGCCGATAGACCTTGGCAAGGCCTGCCAGCGTAGCGGCTCCGTTTTGGAACAGATTGTGGATATAGGGAATCCGAAATGCAGTTTTGGGATAGGCAGTGGTCACTACCATCCCACAGCCGGTCTGGAACAGCAGTACCACGTTGCCCTCGATCCCTCGCAGAAGCAGATTGACGTTGACCGGAATACCGCAGCCGGGGCAGGCACCGTGACCGGGGGCGAGCCGCTTGGGCATAGCGGTGGTCTCCCGAAAGGTGCCGCCACGGACGGTAAGTTTTCCGTTCTCTTCTTCACACACCGTCAGACCGGGAGAAGCCTCCGCCTCGCTGATGGGCGCAAAGAAGGGCTTGGGAAAATACCCCTGCTCTCCCGCCTCTGCCCCGAAATAGTCGAAGGCGGGTGCCGCAGCATCCTCGCAAAGAGCAAACAGATCCAGCGCGTCCTGCTCGTAAAAATCCTTGCCGCCCAGACCGTACACTCTGCTGAGCACACGGGTGGTCAGCCCCCCGCTCTGGAGGGCGGCGCGGATCTCCAGCGACAGATTGCCTCCGCCAGCGCCGTAGCTGTCCTGGCGGTCTGCCACCAGAACGGTATTGGCTCCCCCGCAGAGGCGGGCGATCTCCTCCCCGGGGAAGGGACGCAGAACCCCCAGCGTAAACACGCCCACCTTCTTCCCCGCTTTTCGCAGCCGATCCACCGCCGCCACAGCGGTGTAATAGGCGGAGCCCAGCACGAACAGCAGGATCTCGGCATCCTCCGCCCGATGGGAGCGAACGGCTGAGAGGGATCTGCCCGACAACGTCTTGTATTCATCAAACACCGAGGGGATCACCCTGCGCGCTTCCTCCATAGCCAGATGCAGCTGGTATTTGTTGTTGATGATATCGGGCTCGTTCATATAAGAGCCCACGGTGATGGGATGGGCGGGATCCAGCAGTCCGATCCGATCGCGAGCGGGACCCACGAAGGTCTGCACGACCCGATCGTCGGCAAAGACCCTGCAGTTTCGCTTTTGATGACTGGTGAAAAAGCCGTCGAAGGCAACGATCACCGGCAGGCGGAGGGTCTCGGCGATCCGCAGCGCACACAGATTGCAGTCGTAGACCTCCTGGGCAGAGGCAGCAAACAGGATCACCCAGCCGGTGTTCAGCGTATACATCAGATCGCTGTGATCGCCCTTGATGGACAGCGGTCCGGACACGGTACGGCAGGCAATATTGAGCACCATGGGCATCCGCGTCCCCGATTGCACGGGAAGCTGCTCCAATGCATACAGAAGTCCGTTGGCCGAGGTAGCGTTGATGACTCTTCCGCCGCCTGCAGAGGCACCGTAGCAGATGCCCGCCGCGCTATGCTCGCCCTCTGCGGGGATCAGCGCAATGCTATGCTCGCCGTCCGCCCCCATACGATCCAGATATTCGGCGATCTGAGTGGACGGCGTGATAGGATAATAGCCCATCACGTGATAGTTGATCTGCTTTGCGGCATACGCCGCCATCTCGTTGCCGCTTTCAAACAGCTGCTTTTGTTCTGCTTGCTTCATCTTACAGTAAACCTCCGTCCACCCGCTTTGCATCCAGATAGGCCTCGCCCGTAACCGAAGCATCTGCACCCGACGGCTGCAGCTCCGACTGATCGGTGAGCAGACCGTTACACCTGGCGAAATGCTTCGGCCGAGGATGCTCCTTTTCCTTGCCTGCGACCAATGCGCCGACGGGACAAACGTCCACGCACCGCAAGCAGCCCTTGCAGTAGTGATAATCCGGTCCGTGGTTGACGATCATCCGCTGCCCCCGATATTCTCCCGGTGCAAAGCAAAAGACCATGTCGGGGCAGGTAGTATCGCACAGCCCGCAATGAATGCACTTTTCCGGGAGGTAGAGCGGTAGATAGCCCTCCCGCGAGGGAGAAAGATCGTTGGATGCGCTGCTGCCAAAGTGGGGATTGACACCGCCGATGGGTGCGTTTGCATAGCCCCAGCGCACCTGCGACTTCCGATCGTTTGCGGGCGCATACTGCGGGTCGGGAGAAAACTGCTGCTCCGTAACCCTTTCGTAGCCCTGCAAAAGTCCCCGCAGGTTCGCCTCCAGCATAGCGGGATACTTTTTCCCCAGCGTTTTTTCCACCAGCCGTCTTGCCGACTCTATCGGGACGAATCCCATCGCCCGAACGATCGCACCCAGCATCACCATATTCATACGGCTCTTGCAATCCAGCGCAATTCCCAGCGCATCAATGCAGCAGACTCTGCCGCCGTACAGCCCCGTCCATCGACGCACCGCCTCGGGAGAGTCGGCTGTGTTCACCACCAGCGTGCAATCCGGGGACAATCCTGCCGTGAGCCGGCTTGCCTTGGCAAGGGCTTCATGAAACAGCACCAGCACCCGGGGATGCTCCACGGGGCTGTTGTGCAGGATCTCCCGATCGGGTGTACTCCAACGGATATGGGAGCGCACGGGGGAGCCTCGCTTTTCCGATCCGTAATCCGAAAACGCCGCCGCATTCAGCAAAAGCTCTGCTCCCAGCTGTCCCAGCAGCTTGCCGCACAGATTGGCCCCCAGACCGCCGATGCTCTCCAGCCGCAGCTCGTAATATCCGTCTTCCTTCCCAACGGGCAGGTCGATGGGGCGTGCGCCCATATCCGTGCCGTCGTCTATTGTTTTTATCATCCATTCATCCCTCCGTTTGGAATTAGGATGGACTCCCTCGCCGTTTTTTATACGAAATCCCATGAAGCTCGGACGATTTCCCACGGAATCGTTACGAATCTGTGAATTTCCCGTTCTGCTCTTGCTTTTTCGGCAAATTTCTGCTACTATATAGAAAACTGTCAAATACACGGAGGTTTACATATGTCTGAACTTTTAGCAAATCTGCATCCTGCACTGGTCTGCCTGATCGTCTGCTTTGCCAAGATCGTGGAGATCACCATCCAATCCCTGAAGACCTGTATGATGGTCAAGGGTCAGCGGCTGAAGGCGGCAGGACTGGG
>JAFTKV010000203.1 GCA_017453085.1 Clostridia bacterium | reverse complement strand
GGCGCTACGTAGGGTGGCGGCAGCAACCGGATCAACACAAAGCACATGCCTATGATGATGAACAACGTCAGCAGCATGAATAATAATCTTTGTATAGTATATTTGAGCATAATTCTTTCCTCCCGGTTTTTACACAATGTGGGGGTGTTCCCTACACTTGCCGGTTTTTTTATTAGTATGTCCACGAAACGCGGAATTACTGATTGTGCGTACAGTGAGAGATTACCGGAACGGCGTCGTTCCGGTAATCTTCATATCAGAACGGGAAATGTTCTAACATCCTGCTAATTTGCCGAAAGGTCGCCGCGCTAAAAGGCACGGCGACCTCCGGATCAGACTAACTAACTAATCGTGATTAGTATATTAGTACTTCAGTTCGCCACCCTCGGCCTTAACGTATTCAGCCCATTCGGTGTCGTTGAAGTTGTACTTGGTGTAAGCGATGCCGCCACGACCCATAACGGGGTTGTAAGCTTCGATTACGTAGAATACCTGCTGAGACAGCAGAGCCATGGAGCCGTCCTCCAGAACGGGCAGGTAGTTGCCCTGCTTCAGGATTGCGGTCTCGAATGCAGCCAGGATCTCCAGACGGGTTTCAACGTCTGCCTGACCGTCGCCGAAGTTGTAGGTCTTGCCGTCAACTTCAACTGCGAGGCCGTTCAGAGCGTCGGACCACTGACGCAGGTTCAGGGTGATCTCCTCGTTGTTGATCTTCAGGGTCATATCAACAGACTGTGCATCGAAGTATGCAGCGTCGTACTGATAGTTGGGGTTAGCGTACAGGTCGGTCAGACCGAAGGGATCCAGAGCGGAGCCCTGCCAGCCTGCCAGACAGGTGTCAGCCAGACCCTGCTTCAGCTTGTTGGACCAATCGTTGCCGTACAGAGCAGACTTAACGATCTCGATCTTGCCCTCGAAAGGAGTGCCGACCAGAACTTCGTTCAGCTTCTCGTTCAGGTAGTTGATAGTGGTGGTCATGAAGTCGGAGTCAGCGGACATGCAGTATTCCATACGTACGGTCTGGTCAGACTTGCCGTCCTTATCGGTATCGGTGATGTAACCCATTTCCAAAGCATCCTCGAATGCTTCTGCGAAATACTTACGTGCGCCCTCAACGTCGTAACCGGTGATGGAGTCAACAGCCTCGTCCAGAGAAGGATACTTGGAAACGTCTACGGAGTAGAATTCGCACAGAGCCTTCTTAGCCTGGTCGGTGTCACGGTACTTAGCGCCGGTTTCGGGATCGTATACGTAGGTGGTACCGATCAGACCGAAGCCTGCAGAACGGGAGGGAGATACGGTGGATGCGAACAGGTCTCTATCGTAGGACAGAGCCATAGCCTTCTTGAAGGAAGGCAGGGACATGGTCTGCAGATCGTATACTGCAGTGTCGAAGTCCTCAGCAGCCTCACGGGTGTTGATTGCTTCGGTGTGGCCGTTCAGGATCAGGAAGAAGGTGGAGGTACCGGGGGTAGCGTAGCAGTACTTGGAACCACGGTAAGAATCGTAGTCGTCAGCCTGCAGGCCGTAGCCCATCAGCTCGCCCTTCAGGAACATCAGCTTTCTGGTCTCAGCCTCTGCAACAACCTGGCAGTCGATTGCAGTGGTCTGATACATACGGTAATTCAGGCCGTCTTCGGGGTCCTGATAAACGTGAACGCTGTCGGTCCAGCCGTACCAGTTCTCGTTCTTTTCGAAACGCATGGACTTGTCGGTCTGGTAGGATACCATCTTGTAGGGGCCGTAGGACATGGTGGTCTCAACGGAGGTGTTGTAGTTGGAAACCCATGCGGAGTCGCCGGTCTGAGTCCAGCTCTTGGAGTAGTAGGGCTCGTAAACCAGCCAGTTGCCGGACAGGTTGTACAGCAGGTTGAAGCCTGCCAGGGACTTGCCGAGAACCAGAGTGATCTCGTAGTCGCCGATCTTCAGCAGACCAACGGTATCCCAGGTAACGGTGGGATAGGTGTAGTCATAGGAAACGTAGTAACCCAGCTGATCGCGAGTTTCGTTGCCCCAAGTATCGGAGTTGGTGAACTGGAACAGCAGGTCGATAGCAGCGTCGGTTACGGGAACGAAGCCGTCCTCGTCAGCCAGAGCGGTCAGACCGGTCCAGATCTCTTCGGGGATGTAGCCTGCGCCAGCGTATGCAGCCAGAGCGTTGCTGCCGCCCATCCATGCATACTTCTCGTTCAGACCGAAGAAGCAAGGCTCGCCGTTAGCGGTCTTGTAGGTGCCATCCTCGCCCTTTACCAGATCAGCAAACGCATAGGTCATGGTCTCGCCGTCGGTGGAGTTAGCCTTCTTAACAGAGTGGCCGCTGTTTGCGTAGCCCTCGGCACCTGCGATACAGAAGTTACCGGAGTAGTAGTCGGTAGCACGGTAGTTCAGGTGAGCGGGATCCAGCAGCTGCTGCAGAGAGTAAACGTAGGTATCTGCATTGATAGCGGTGCCGTCCTGCCACTTAGCGTTCTTGTTCAGAGCGATCTTGTAAGCGTAGCCGGCGGTAGCGCCTTCGGGGATCTTGAACTGAGGATACTTCTTGGCGATGTCTTCGGTTACATCGACAGGCATCTCAGCTGCCATCTCGGGGATGATCTTGTAGCCGGAGTAGGGATCCTTGCCCTCTACGGGATTCAGAGCATCGTTGAAGATGAAGGAATAGAGACCGGAGGTGATGAAATCGATGGGGTAAGCGTCATCAGCGGTCTGATAGGTGTGTGGGTTCCAGTTAGTTGCCAGAGTGGAAACAGAGTCCTTCCAAGTAAAGTCGCCTTCGAAGGTTTCGATAACGATTTCCGTTCCGGGAACAACGGTGCCGGTGCTACTGGGCTTCTTGGTAGTGGTAGCAGCATCATCGCCACCGCAGGCAACGAACGAGAAGAGCATTGCAACTGCCAGCAGTACAGCAACAATAGAAGAATACTTTCTCATTGTATTTTTCTCCTTTAATAAAATATTTTTTATAAAAGATCCACGAACTGACCATCGCCAGATGCTCCACCGAAGACGAGTCTCCACACGGTGGCAAATTCGACAGGAATCCATTTATAGAGTTATTTTAGCACACTTTCCGCCGTATGTCAATAGCAATATTGAATTTTTTATTAACAATCTTGCGCAAGTTGCGTAATTTTTTCACCAAATCCACCAATCGGCACCAATTCAAAGAAATTTCTTCAGTCAAAACAACGAAGCGCGCGCCCCCCGAAAAAGCAACTCCTAATAAAAACGAAACGGATGAATTGCAGTTTTCTTTGACATCATCTTGTTTCATAGAAAGATGCGATACACCTACAAAGCCAAAACCACCCGATCGGGTGGTTTTGAGAGTAGAGGGTTATCATTATAAGCCGGTGAAAAAGCACTGCCGCCAATATGGCCACACCACATCCGATGCACTTCCGCTTTTCGACCAGACGGTTCTCCACCGAGTTTCAACCCAGCTACCGTTTTGATTGACGAACTCCAGAACGTTGCCACAAGCATCCGAAACATAGTAAACCTCTGCCGTGTTTCCATCGCAATTCAGAACCTTAAACCATTTCACATCCGTGATCATCGTGTTGTCCTGATACGCAAGTTCGAAATCATCGGAATACTCGTGGGTAAGCAATTCGCATTTGAGCGAAGAGACGCCCCAAACAACCAAAAAGAGGGCCATTACCAAAATCACAGCATAGATTGGAATTCGCTTAACGTGCTTGTTCATCGCATATTCACCTTACTTGCATCGTTCTTCACAATACGAGTATAGCATATCAATTCGTAATATCATTTGACATTCTCCTTGGCAGTTCTACAAGATGAGATAAGCATTACACGGATAGTTGTGCATTTGTCCGACAAGATTTTATACTGTTGGTCATTGATATAGTTCGTTCTATGTAAAAGCTCAAGCCAATATCCCGTTTCACTTGCTTCTTTAAGGGCAATTTCGAGCTTTTATAAAGAGTGATGTTTGCCCTTGCGGGCAAGTGATGTTGTGTCAGAGCATATCTGCTCTTGCACAGTGATGTATTGCGCCAAGGCGCAAAGTGATGTGATGTGTTCCGCCTCACGCCCGAAGGGCACATCACAAGGCGAAGCCGTCATCACGCAGGTCGTGCGCATCACGTTCCGCGCATGCGGAACACATCGTTCCAAAAATGAAAAAAGCACTTCGTATGAAGTGCTTTTTTCGTTTTGAGTAGAGGTGCCGAAAAAGATGTAAACATCCTATAATTCTATACGATAAAAGTTCTTGATTCCGGTAGCTCGAAACAGAAAACCTCCGTTCTTTACAATGATTCTGTTTGAGGCTATATTATTGGCATTTGCCCCAATTTGCACCTTTTTAATATTCAGCTTTTTACATTCTTCTAGTAAT
>JAFTKV010000202.1 GCA_017453085.1 Clostridia bacterium | reverse complement strand
TCGCCGCCGCCGATGCGGGAGCGGACAAGATCCGCATCAACCCCGGTAACATCGGGGACATGGATCGGGTAAAGGCGGTGGTGGATGCTTGCCGAGCGCATCAGATCCCCATCCGCATTGGTGTCAACAGCGGCTCTCTGGAGAAGGAAGTGCTGGCAAAATTCGGTGCTCCCACAGGCGAAGCCCTTGCCGAGAGCGCACTGCAAAACATTACTGCGCTGGAGCGGTTTGATTTCGACAATATCATCGTTGCCATCAAGTCCTCGGACGTGGCACGGATGATCCGCGCCAACGAGATCGTTGCAGCCAAGAGCGATTATCCCATCCACCTGGGCGTGACCGAGGCGGGCGGCGACAGGATGGGCAGCGTGAAGAGTGCCGTGGGCATCGGATCGCTCCTGACCCGCGGCATCGGCGACACCCTGCGTGTTTCGCTGACTGCAGATCCTGTATTGGAGATCGAGCGTGGACGAGCCATCCTTGCCGCGCTGGGGATGGATGCCCGCGCTATGGTGAACGTGGTCTCCTGCCCCACCTGTGGGCGCACCAAGATCGATCTGATCGGTCTGGCGGCCGCTTTCGAAGCCCGCATGGGTGAGCTGCACCCCTCCCGCCCCGTGAAGGTGGCGATCATGGGCTGCATCGTCAACGGTCCCGGTGAAGCCAAGGACGCCGATATCGGCATCGCAGGCGGCAACGGCGAAGCCGTCCTCTTCCGTCACGGCGAGATCCTGCGTAAGCTTCCCGAAGCCGCCGTGCTGGACGCGCTGGTAGAGGAAATTAATTTGATTTGAATGCCTCCGGCGGCCAAGAACCCTTTTTCAAAAGGGTTCTTGGAACTCCTAAAACTTCTGATAAGCCCGACAAATACTTGTCGGGCAGAAAAATAATTTGCCTTTTCCTTTTACATAAGTCTTTTGGAGGTGCGGCACCTTTTCCACAGAAAAGGTTCTGCAAAAATCTATGCTACTCAAAAAATTATCGAGATATACGCCTGATGTAGGGGCGAGGGAGGTTCTTGCCTCAGCGGGGGAGTTTTCGATCCGTGCTGACAAAGAGAATCGGATCCTGGAGATCTCTGTGGATTTTCCGCGCCTCATCCCCAAAGCGGAGCTCTATCGCATCGAAGGCGAGATTGCCAAGGCCTACGAGCTAAGGCAGGTTTACATATTGCCCCGCTATCCTGCGGAGCTCTTTTCCGCTGCCTATATACACGAGGTCATCCGCGAGGCGCATCGCGTGGGCTACGTGGCCAGCGGTTTTTTTGACGATTACACCGTCCGCCGCATGGGCGAGGGATTTGAGATCGAGATCGGCTTTTCCCAGGGCGGCGTAGATCTGGTCTGCAGAGCTGAGACCCCCGAGATCCTGTCGGGGATCATTCGCTCGGAGTTTGGGCTGAATATTCCCGTGAAGATCGTGAAAAGCACAAAGCCCGACGTGCATTTTGAAGAATTTATCACTGCCCGCAATCAGAAGCTGGCGGTGATGCAGGAAGAATCTGCCGCCAACGCCCGTGCTGCCTCCGAGGCGCGCCGTATAGCCGAGGCGGAGCAGAAAAAAGCCGAGGAGGCAGCCTTCGTTCCCCGTGTGACGACGCTGTACGAGGACGCTCCCGAAATGGAGACCTCCGACGACGGAAAGGTAATGAAGATCGGTCACATGACCTTTGACCTGTCCGATCCGCAGCCGCTGTACGGTGATCCTTTTGAGATCAAAAAGGTCGTTTCTCTTCGAGAGGTGCCCGAAAGTGGGCGCAATCTCTGCCTTATCGGACAGGTCAACTCCTACGAATCCCGCGAGAATCGAAACGGCGACAAGCTGATGATGACCGTCGGCATCACCGACAACGAATCCTCCATCAATCTAAAGCTTACCCTCGATATCGAGGAGGGCAAGGCACTGGAAAAGAAAATTACCAAAAGCGGCAAGACCATCAGCCGCGGTATTTCCAAGGTAGTCACCTTCTACAGTATGGTGCTGGCGGTGCAGGGCTCGGTAAAGGTGGACAAGTTCGACAACGAGCCGGTGATGAACCCCACCGCCATCATGACGGTTGCCAAGATCGAGCGGATGGACGACGCCCCCGAGAAGCGAGTGGAGCTCCATCTGCACACCAACCTCTCCACCATGGATGCCCTCACCTTCCCCGAGCAGCTGGTGGAGACCGCCGAGCGCTTCGGTTGGGAGGCAATTGCCGTTACCGACCACGGCAACGTGCAGGCCTATCCTCTGCTGAAGGATTTGGTTGCCAAGAAGGATCTGAAGATCCTCTACGGCATGGAGGCTTATTACGTAGACGACCGTGCCAGAGCCTGCTTTGGCGAGTGCCACACCCGTTTTGCCGAGGACGAGATCTGCGTCTTCGATATCGAGACCACCGGTCTGTCCAACGCTACCTGCAAGATCACCGAGATCGGTGCGGTGCTGGTGAAGGGCGGCGAGGTCATCGACACCTTCAACACCTTTGCCGATCCGGGCTGCCCCATCCCCGAGGAGATCGTAAAGCTCACCGGCATCACCGATGAAATGGTCAAGGGCGCACCCTCCCAAAAGGAGGCGGTGGAGGCTTTTCTCCGCTTTGCAGGTGACCGATTGCTGATTGCCCACAACGCCGGCTTTGACACCGGATTTATTCGCCGCGCCTGTGAGGATAACGGGCTTTCCTTTCCCAATGCCTACATGGATACGGTGGCACTGTCTCGCTACGTCAATCCCGAGATGAAGAAGCACAAGCTGGATTCCCTTGCCGAATACTTCAAGCTGGGCGGCTTCAATCACCACCGTGCTTCCGACGACGCAGAAATGCTGGCCGCCATCTTCTTCAAGATGGCAGAAAAGCTCCGTGCCGAGGGCGTATACAACGTGGACGAGATGAACCGCGCCATGTCCGACAAGGCAGATCCCCTGAAGCTGAAATCCTACCACATGATCCTGATCGCAAAGGATTACGTGGGTCTGAAGAATCTGTACAAGCTGGTGTCCGGATCTTATCTGGACTGCTTCCACCGTGTGCCGCGGATCACCCGTTCCGCACTGGACGATCACCGCGAGGGGCTGATCGTGGGCTCTGCCTGCGAGGCGGGCGAGCTGTTCCACGCTATTTTGGAGGGGAAACCCCAGGCTGCCATCGAGGAGATCGCCTCCTACTACGACTATCTGGAGATCCAGCCCATATGCAATAACCGCTTCCTCATCGCAAACGGCACCGTTGCCGACGACGAGGGGCTGCGAGAGCTCAACCGCAAGATCGTTGCGCTGGGCGAAAAGCTGAATATTCCCGTTTGCGCTACCTGCGACTCCCACTTTATCAATAAGGAAGACGAGATCTTCCGCAAGATCCTTCTGAAAGGCATGAAATTCTCGGACGGCGACCGTGACGTAGGACTGTACCTGCGCACCACCGCTGAGATGCTGGAGGAGTTTGCATATCTTGGCGAGAAAAAGGCATACGAGGTGGTGGTCACCAACACCCGCGCCGTCGCCGCATCGGTAGAAAAGATCAAGCCCATCCCCGACGGCTCCTTCACGCCCAAGATGGACGGTGCCGAAGAGGATCTGCAGCGGCTCTGCTGGGAGCGTGCCGCCGATTGGTACGGATTCAAGGGAGAGATTCCTGAAATCGTATCGGCTCGACTGGAGCGAGAGCTGAAATCCATCATCGAAAACGGCTTTGCGGTGCTCTATATGATTGCCCAGAAGCTGGTGTGGTACTCCGAGTCCCAGGGGTATCTGGTTGGCTCCCGAGGCTCGGTGGGCTCCTCCTTCGTTGCCTCCATGGCGGGTATTTCCGAGGTAAATCCTCTACCGCCTCACTACCGTTGCCCGAAATGTAAGTGGAGCCGCTTCGTCACCGACGGCAGCGTAGGCTCGGGCTTCGACCTGCCCGATGACGTCTGCCCCGAGTGCGGCGAGAAGTTGATCGTGGACGGCCACGACATCCCCTTTGAGACCTTCCTCGGCTTCTACGGAGACAAATCTCCCGATATCGACCTGAACTTCTCGGGTGAAGTGCAGGGCAGAGTCCATAAATACACCGAAGAACTCTTCGGTACGGAGAACGTGTTCCGTGCGGGTACGCTGGGTACGCTGGCCTCCAAGACCGCCTTCGGCTACGTAATGAAGTATCTGGAGGAAAAGCACATCTCGGTCAACCGTGCCGAGGTCAACCGTCTGGTGAACGGCTGTGTAGGCGTGAAGCGCACCACCGGTCAGCATCCCGGCGGCATCGTGGTTATTCCCAAGGAATATTCTATCTACGATTTCACTCCCGTTCAGCATCCCGCCGACGACCCGAATTCCGACATCATTACCACTCACTTTCCCTTCGCCTACCTCCACGATACGATTCTGAAGCTGGACGAGCTGGGTCACGATATGCCTACCAAGTACAAGTGGCTGGAGAAGTATTCGGGGCTGTCGGTTATGGACGTTCCCATGAACGATCCCTCCATTTACGAGCTGTTCCAATCGGTCAAGCCCTTGGGTCTGAAGCCCGGGGACATCGACTGCAACGTGGGCACCTGGGGACTTCCCGAGTTTGGTACTCGCTTCGTGCAGAAGATGCTGGAGGAAGCAAAGCCCCGCACATTCGCCGACCTTCTGCAGATCTCCGGTCTGTCCCACGGCACCGACGTCTGGACGGGCAACGCACAGGAGCTGATTGCCAACGGCATTTGCACCATTTCCGAGGTGGTGGGAACCCGTGACTCCATCATGCTGACCCTGATCCGTTACGGCGTGGACAACGCACTCTCCTTCAAGATCATGGAGAGCGTGCGAAAGGGTAAGGGTCTGACCCCCGAATGGGAGGCGGAGATGGTTGCCCACAACGTTCCCGATTGGTACATCTGGTCCTGTAAAAAGATCAAGTACATGTTCCCCAAGGCTCACGCGGCGGCATACAATATGTCAGCTATCCGTCTGGCTTGGTTCAAGATCCACCGTCCCATGGAATTCTACGCCGCGTTTTTGACGGTTGCCCCCGGTGGCTTTGATGCCTCCATCGTCGGGCGCGGACGCAAGGCGGTGAAGGAAGCGATGGACGAGATCGATAAAAAGACCAAGGATAAGACCGCCACCGCCAAGGATGCCGACACCCTTACCACCCTCCAGCTGGTGGACGAGAGCATGGCAAGAGGCGTGCGCTATCTGCCCATCGACCTGTACAAGTCGGGGGCAAGAGAGTATCTGCCCGAGGATGGCAAGATCAGGATGCCCTTCAACTCTCTGCCCGGCCTTGGTGATGCGGCAGCGGAAAAGATCGTTTCTGCCCGTGCCGAGGGAGAGTTCTTCTCCCGTGAGGAGCTGCAGCAGCGGGCAGGCCTGTCCAAAGCGATCATCCAGCTCCTTGCCGACAACCACGTGCTGGACGGTCTGTCGGATACCAATCAAATCTCGCTGTTCTAAGCCAAGGGCTCTGCCCTTGGATCCCGGTCGCTTTCTTGAAAGAAAGCGACGCAAAGAACTTTCTGAAAGGCGCAGACAAATACTTGACTGCGCCCAATCGAAATGAATCCTATCCCCGCAAAACTGCAT
>JAFTKV010000201.1 GCA_017453085.1 Clostridia bacterium | reverse complement strand
GTGTCTACCATAGTATAACGCTGATGGGTGTGGGCTTCGAAGACCAGATCCACGACGCCGTCGGACAGGACGGGACTATAGTAGGAGGCCAGCTTGTTGTCGGTGGCAAAGCTCTCGCCCGAGGAGGAGGAGCCGTAGCCGTCGTGAAGGGAATACACGATAAAGTCTGCGCCTGCCGCCCGCAGACGCTCTGCCTCGGCTTTCACCAGCGCAGTCAGATCGGATCCGGTTTTGAAGTATACGTCTTCCACCTTATCTGTGGAAATGGAGGAGTAGCAATCGCCGATGGCACCGATGATGCCGATTTGCGCACCGCCTCGCTCTACCATCACCGATGCATCCACGTAGTCCACGCGGGCGTTCGTCTCACGGTCGTAGATGTTGATGGCCAGAAAGGGGAAGCTTGCCGCCGCGGCGTTTTGCTCGATGGGAGCCTCACCCCAGTCAAACTCGTGGTTGCCCAGGGTCATGGAGACGAACCCCATGTCGCTCATCCAATCGGTGACGATCCGACCCTCGGTGAGGTTGGATTCGGAGCTGCCCTGCCACATATCGCCGGAGGAGAGGAACACCGCGTGATCGTCCGCTGCTGCGGAGGTCTTCAGATAGGTGGTCAGCTCGTCCACGCCGGGCTGTGCGTCGGTGTCGGCAAACTTGCCGTGGAGATCGTTGATGGCGTAAAAGTCTACCGTTGCCAGCACCGATCCCAGACAGGAGTCGCATCTGCCGTCGTCGTTGCTATCGGCGTGACCGAGGCAGTCGTCGCTGAGGGGCGGTGCAGTTGTGACCGCCCCATCGGTCGTGGTGTCGACGGTGTTGACAGAGCTGTTGCAGGCACTCAGCAGAAGCAGGAGCGCCAGCAACAGGGAAAGGATAGAAATGGAGGTGTGTTTCATAGAATTTACCTTGTTTTTGCGTTTTCGGTCGATCGGCTTGCTCAGGCCTTACGCTTTTTAGAGATAAGGATCACTGCCACTGCTACTGCGCCGACAGCCACGCAGCCGCCAATGACGATCCAGAGGATCGGGAGATCGCTTTGGTCGTCGGCCAGTGCGGTTTCCAGACGGTCGCCGCAGGCTTTGCAGATGCGGGTTTCCAGCTTGCCATCCTCGGAAACGGTAGCGTCGCCGTACTCGTGAGCGGATGCGGGCGGATAGGTGATTCCCTTACCCAGGAAGGTGCCGCAATCCTTGCAGTAAACGTCGCCGGAGTAGCCCTCTTTACAGGTGGGTCGGACGGCGTTCCGATATACCACGTCGGTGTGCCGGCAATTGGCGGGCGTAGTATCGGGCTCGGTGACGGGAGGATCCACGGGCGTGGTCTCGGGCTCGGTGACGGGAGGATCCACGGGCGTGGTCTCGGGTTCGGTAACGGGAGGATCCACGGGCGTGGTCTCGGGTTCGGTAACGGGAGGATCCACGGGATCTCCGCCCTCCTTGACGAGGGTAGCCGATGCGGTAGAGTCAAACTGCGCCGCGCCGTTATAAGCGGTGAGTTTGCCGGTGACCGTGATCTGATCGCCCTTGGCGGGGGTGCCGCCGGTAACGGGAGTGTAGTAGCACAGCAGGGTGTTAGTGCCGTCGGACACGGTGAACTTGAACTGTCCCTGGGTATAATCGGATGCCTTGGGCTCGTCGGTGATGGTGCCGGTGATGGTGGATTCGTAGGTGAGGTACTCCTTGTTTGCCAATTTGTTGGCCGCTGCGATCTGTCCTGCCAGCGTGGGGGGGACCACTACGGGAGTGTCGGGGGTAGTCTCGGGCTCGGTATCGGGAGGCGTTACGGTGCCACCGGAGCTGCCGGTGGTGATGGTCATCGAGTTCGCCCGTGCCTGTGCGGTCAGCTTTTCCCAAGTGAAGGAATCCACGGGGGTTTGGAAGGTGATGGTAACGGTCGTTCCGCTCACCGATGCGGTAGCATTGCTATCCGAGAAGGAGTTGGTCCAAGGCGTGATATTCTTCGTCGCTACTCCGGCGCAGTCAATGACGATCTTGGTCATACCGGGGACGGTGACGGTTACCTTGGAGCTTGCGTAGAAGCGAGCGGGGTTGGCATAATCGCCCACATTAGAGGTAGAGGTGGATTTGTCGTTGGTCACCGTGATGCCGTTCTGCTTCCAGACCTGCTGACCGGAGGTATAGACGGTGCGGTTGGCTTTATCGGCAAAGCTGATGGTGGCACTGGTGCCGGGAGCGACGACGCCCTCGGTCTCTACCTTGCCGCAGACCGAGCAGGTGCGGGTCTTGGAGCCGTCGGAATTGGTCTTCCACGCGCTGAAGCTATGATTGCCGGTAGCGGGAATAGTGCTGCCTGCCTTGATCTTTTTGCCGCAGTTCTTGCAGTAGGTATCGCCGGTATAGCCGTCCTTGCCGCAGGTAGCGGAGGTGGCGTTTTTTACCTCTGTGGAGGAGTGAGGACAGGTATCGCTGCCTGCGTTGCCGTCGGAGGCCTCGCCGGAGGGCGTGATCATATCCTCGGGCACCTCGCGACCGAAGAGCTGCCAGGCGTATTCGGGATAGTCGATGAAGACGTTGCGGTTGCCCTGAATAGCACCGACCACCTCGTTGCGTCCCATCTCCCAGGTGTCAACCGGGTCCTGCTCGCACCAATCCAAGAGAACGTCCACGCTTTGGAAGACCTCGGTGACGCTGGAGCAGCCCCAGCCGGTGTTCCATCTGACGTACATATACAGACAGATACGGGCAACGTCGCCCTTGACGTTGTCCAGCGGCTCGAAGTAGGTGCCGGAATAACCGCCCAGGCTATTGCTGAGGTTTCCCGAAACCGGTTTTCCTGAGCTTACGTTACCGTAAAGCATATTTCCTCTGGTGCTGTTGATCAGGTTTTCCGAGGGACGGATATGATGCAAATCCGCGCCGCCGCCGGAGGTGTTGTTTCCGCCTAGTGACTGAGGCCAAACGTGTTCGCGGTTACAAGACCATACGCCCTTCCAATGGGAAGACGACATCGAAAAGCTGGTATAAAGTGTGGTAGCATTGCCGGTATTGTTGTTCTCGCAATCCACGAAAAAGACCTTATCTCTGCAATCGTTGTAGGTGGTGATCTTTTTATGGGTGTCGGTCATCAGTTTTGCCAGCT
>JAFTKV010000200.1 GCA_017453085.1 Clostridia bacterium | reverse complement strand
TTGAAAAGTCCTGCGCTTAACCGCGCGAAGACTTTGCAAGCTCCACTCGGGGCTTCGCCCCTCCTTCCGATTGCAAAGTCTTAACTAAACTCGTTACTTTTTTCTTCACTTTTTTAGTCTCACATCATTGACAAAACTACAGAAAAAGATGTTCGCACAGACCTGTAGGGAACGGTCTTGACCGTTCCGAGCCATCGAAGACGGCACCAAACGGGCTCTATCAACAGTCTCCGGGCCAAAACTGCGCAACACAGTAGCCGGTATAAACGGCGAAGAAATCCCCCGAAAGTGAAAAGCTTTCGGGGGAGGGAGATCATCCACGAACCGAATTGGGGATGATAACACTGGTGGATTTGAATTCGATGGTAACGGTAAAGTTTAGAACAGTATTTTTTTGCTGTGCGGTCATTACGAATAGATAAGTAGCTCCGGACTTAGTCATGCTGCCTGATGCGCTTACGCCATTTCCATCAGCGATTACTCTCGCCAGACCATCTTCTCTCATTATGTGCTTATTGGTATCTGTTGAATAATAATTGCTGTCGTCTAAAATGTATTCGATTATTGCACCACCATCGTTATCATACGCCATATAATACAAAAGAGTACCCCAGTTAATATCATTATCGAATTTACTCGTCCAATTTCCATTTTCACCTTTAAAATATCCAGTATGCGAATCCAAATCGATGTATGTCGTTGAATAATCTGACAGGTAGCTGCCATCCATTCTGCTGCCTTCCATTATTGCATAATTTCCATCCTTCTTCACTGTCATTGCAGCAGATTGATTTACACCGGCTTCATTATTTGACATGGTGGCATTTGATGTGATTACATAATCCTCCGCCTTGCCCAATGCTTCCATAATTTCTGTCGGCGACAGCCCCGTATACTGTGAGTTTTGCTGCGCATTGCCGGAATTGCTCCCGCTGGACGAATGATTTCCGTTATTGTAATTATAATCATTGTCATAATTGTAGTCGTTATCGCCTTCTACCACGCCATACGCTGTGCCGTTGCACCCCACCAGCGCAGTGCACGCAAGTACACCCACAAGTAGCAACGCCGTCAGTTTTTTGAGTTTCTTTGTCATATTCGTTTCCTCCATAATAAAATCATAACCAAATGGTTATATTTCAACATCATTATACACCTTCCGTGTTAAAATGTCAATACCAAACAGTTATAAAAAGAGGAAAAAATATGGACAATTATTACCCTCGACTAAAAGATCTTCGCGAGGATCACGATCTGTCTCAGCAGTTCGTGGCAGACTATCTGCAGATGAAGCAGCCGCAGTACAGCCGTTACGAACGAGGACATCGGGATATTCCCACCGACGTGCTGATCCGTCTCGCTCGGCTCTATCAGACCTCTGTGGATTATCTTTTAGGACTGACCGACAATCCAAAACCATATGACCAATAAACAAGGCAGTACGTAACGAACGTGACTGCCTTGTTTATTTTGGGTACAAATCCCTCCCGTTGGTCGGGATTTGAATTAAATGTATTTCTCTTACTTTCTGTGTGAACAGAAAGTAAGCAAAGAATCATTTCAGGGGCTCCGCCCCTAAAAGTCACCCCGGGGTCGCGCCCTAAAGTTCCGCTTTGCGGAACTTTGTCGCTCCATGGGCAGAATCGACCCTGTATTCAACAGAGTTTTCGTGCTGTGCAGATGGGTGTTATGCAGCAACACCAATTCTCTGCTCTTCCCGTGGCATTCTTCAACGATACTAATCCTGAATCGCTACTGCAGCAATCAATTTTCGTTTTTAGTTTGTACGAACATTGCAAAAAAGTGGACGGCAAGTAATTGCCGTCCTTTCATAAAGTTCTTGGAGATTCCAAAGAACCTTCTTTCAAGAAGGTTCTTTGGCGGAGTTTGAGGCAGAGCCTCAAATGCAATCAATTCTTCAAACTGTGAATAGGCGCAGGAATCCGGCCGCCGCGGTGGATGAAGCGGGCAGGGGAGTCGGTGGAGACGGGCATGATGGGAGCTTCGCCCAAGAGGCCGCCGAAGGCAACGCTGTCGCCGACGCTCTTACCGTAGGCGGGGATGATACGGACGGCAGTGGTCTTGGTATTCACTACGCCGATGGAGATTTCGTCTGCGATGATACCGCAGATCACGTCGGCAGCGGTTTCGCCGGGGATGGCGATCATATCGAGGCCTACCGAGCATACGGCGGTCATTGCTTCCAGCTTCTGCAGGGTCAGACCGCCCGATGCGGCGGCTGCGATCATACCCTCATCCTCGGAAACGGGGATGAATGCGCCCGACAGTCCGCCTACGTGGGAGGATGCCATTACGCCGCCCTTTTTGACGGCGTCATTGAGGAGCGCCAGACAAGCGGTGGTACCCCAGCCGCCGCAACGCTCCAAGCCCATCTCCTCCAGGATGCGGGCAACGCTGTCGCCAATGGCGGGAGTGGGGGCAAGGGAGAGGTCGATGATGCCGAAGGGTACGCCCAGACGGTTGGCCGCTTCACAGGCAACCAGCTGTCCCACGCGGGTGATCTTGAATGCGGTCTTCTTCACTACCTCAGCCAGCTGGGAGAGGTCGCAGTCCCCTGCTCTCTTGATGGCCGATGTCACTACGCCGGGACCGGATACGCCCACGTTGATGACAGTCTCGGGCTCGCCCATGCCGCAGAATGCGCCCGCCATGAAGGGATTGTCCTCGGGCGCGTTGGCAAAGACCACGAACTTAGCACAGCCGATGGAGTCCTGATCCTTTGTCCGCATAGCAAGCTCCTTGATGATGTCACCGCAGCGGATGATGGCATCCATATTGATGCCCGCCTTGGTGGAGGCGACGTTCACCGAGGAGCAGAGACGATTCGTCTCGGTCAGCGCTTCGGGATGGAATCCAGCAGAGCGGATGCGCCCTTCGTCATTCCCTTCTGCACCAGCGCGCCGTAGCCGCCGATGAAGTTGACACCCAGATTCTCTGCCGAACGGTCGAGGGTCTTGGCGATCCTCACGTAGCCATCGGGGGTGGAATTACCGCCGATCAGCGAGATGGGAGTCAGCGAAATCCGCTTGTGGATGATCGGAATGCCGTACATCTTCTCCAGCTCCTCGCCGGTCTTCACCAGATTCTCGGCGGTGCGAGTGATCTTGTCGTAGAGCTTGTCGCAAAGTCTGGCGTTGTCGTCACTGACGCAGTCGAAGAGGGAGATGCCCATAGTGATGGTGCGGATGTCCAGATTCTCGTTGCGGATCATATTAATGGTTTCGAGGATGTCCTCGTTACGGTACATTTGCATAGCCGATTACTCCTTTGCTCAGATCTTGTGCATGGAGTTGAAGATGTCCTCGTGCATTGCCTGGATCTCCAGGTTGCTCGCTTTGCCCAGTGCCTTCATCTGATCGGCAAATTCGGTAAATCCTACGTTCAGACCGTCGATCTCAGCGATCATGATCATAGCGAAATAGTCCTGCAGGACGCTTTGGGAGATGTCGATGATGTTGATGCCGTACTTGGCGCATTCGGTGCTGACCTTGGCAACGATGCCTACGCCATCCTTGCCGGTCACTGTGATAACTGCTTTCATGATAGCCTCCGTGATGAACCGTCGGAGAAGGATTTCACCCCGACAGCTTGAAATTGAATATACTATTATACCATACTCCCCCTCTTTTTGCAAGAGGGGGAGTATGGATTTATTGTTTTTTTCGACGGTCGCATCACTCTTCCACCGTTTCGGGTGTCGGATTTTGCAGATAGTCCACCAGATCGGTCAGGCGATAGAGGAAACGGCTCGTAAACAGACGGTAGCTGTAGGCGTCTCTGCGTTCCAGCAGCTGTCGGACGTCCTCTTCTATCTCCGCTGCGGGACGGTTGTAGGCGTGGAAGCCCAGATAGGGATCCACCAGATAATAGCGATCCAAGAGATACACCTGCCCGTCCATCCCCACAGCCGCATCCATCATGGCGCTGCCCGACAGAAGCTGATAGCAGTGCTCGTAAGGCGGCTTGACCTCGGGCTCGGGCTCCGGCTCGGGCAGGTCGTCGGAGCCGTCGGGAGAGGTAGTCTGAACGGGAAGGATCAGAGCGGGCGGATCGAGAATCTCGTCATCGTCGATGATCCAGTCGGGCTCTTCCGCCACAGGCTCGGTATCATCAACGTCCGGCACGGGAGTCGTGGGTTTCATATACGGCGGATTTTCCGGAATCACAGGTCCGCTCATCGAGATTGCCTCGGCATCCCAGCACTGCAGGAAGACCAAACACTCGTTGCCATAGGTGAGCAGCGGAAAATCGGTGTAGGTGTTCACCGAGGAGCCCGCCTGCTCCAGCACGATGGAGGAGGGAAGCTCGCCCTTGTAGCACTCCAGCACGGTGGCGTCGTAATAGCTGCCGAAATCGTTCTCGGACAGCCAGTTGCCGATAGACACCCAAGCCACCGCCTCGGCACTCTCCCACAGCTCAAGCAGAGTAAGCGAATCCCGCAGCGGATCAAAACCGTATTGGGTGTTGGCAGAGCGGGTAGGCGGGCGGGAGATGACCGTCCCTATCGCGGCAGGGGGATCGCCCGCAAAGGTAGTCCCTACAGCGGTGACGTTGCTCTTTCCGTTTCCGCATCCCAACAAAGTCATCAGCATAGCAAGACAGAGGGCGATGGCAGCACAGCGTTGCTTCATGGCGTGCTCCTTTCCGATCGGATCAATGATTTCCTCTTCAGTATAGCACACTCCCCCACCTTTTGCAAGTGGAGAAGTGTGGTTTTTAACAATATTTACAGATTGTTATCTTTTCAGATGCAATCTCCGGCCGCACCGTGCCGTCGGAGCAGTAGACGGTGCAGCTGACCGGGCAAACGGTCGGCAGGATCGCCGCGATGGACACAGCTCGTTTTTTCATCATCCAATCCTCCGTTTTCATTCGATACGAGTATAGCACGCCGTATCGGGTCGTCGGGAATAGTTTCTATTCCTCTACTGATTCCTCCAAAATCCCATTTCGTTGCAACGAAAGAAAAGATTTTTCGGTTATTTTCTGCAAAAATGCCTTGACATTCCATTCGCACTGTGCTACAATTGGATTTGTATATTCTGGTGTAATATACCCGTTCACCGCAGATCGCTGCTATGCAGCCTGCACCGACAGCCCCAATAGC
>JAFTKV010000199.1 GCA_017453085.1 Clostridia bacterium | reverse complement strand
TCGCTCCCTTCACCAAGGAAGAGGCAGCGGAAGTGATCGCACAGATCAACCGCCACGGCGAACAATCGCTGATAACCCGCGGAGAGCGACTCTTCTTTGCCGCCGACGAGTTCTATTTGAAGGCGGAGCTTCCCCTTCCCTCTCCCGACTACTACGAGGGCTACCCTCAGCTGGACAACGGCGTGGGTATGCTCACCTGCATGGGCGAGGAGTTCGCCGATGGAATGGACTATCTGACCGAGGACTACGATACCTCGATCGTGCGGAATTTCTCCATTGCTACCGGTCGGGCGGCCTATGATTTTATCTCTGACATTACGAAAACACTCTGCACGGCTTGTCCCGGACTGTCCGGACAGGTCTATCAGATCGAGAACCGCTTCTTCGGTCCCGAGATCACGGTCGCAGGCCTGATCTGCGGCTGTGACCTGTACGAGCAGCTGAAGGACAAGCCTCTGGGCGAGCGGCTCTATATTTCCTCCACCATGCTGCGTGACGGCGGCGACCTTTTCCTCGACAGCCTCTCCCTTGAGGAGTTGTCCAAGAAACTGGGCGTTCCCATCATCCCGGTGGAGCCCAACGGGGACGCGTTTATCAAGGCGCTCCTGTGCGACCGAAAACTGTGAAAGGAATGGTAAAAAGCCATGGCAAAACCTATCGTTGCCATCGTGGGACGCCCCAACGTGGGCAAGTCTACCCTGTTCAATAAGCTGTCCGGTCAGCGGATCGCCATCGTGGAAGACACTCCCGGCGTGACCCGTGACCGCATCTACTACGAGATCGAATGGCAGAACCGCACCTGTATGCTCATCGATACCGGCGGTATCGAGCCTCATAACGATGACGTGATCCTGAAGCATATGCGGATGCAGGCGGAGATCGCCATCGACACCGCAGACGTAATCATCTTTATGTGCGACGTACGTACCGGTCTGACTGCCGATGACCGAGACATTGCTACCATGCTGATCCGCTCGGGCAAGCCTGTGGTTCCCGCCATTAACAAGTGCGACTCTATTGGCGCTCTGCCCCCCGAATTCTACGAATTCTACGAGCTGGGCTTTACAGTGGATCCTATCGCCATCTCCTCTATCCATGGCAGCGGCACCGGCGACCTGCTGGAGACCGTCTACTCCTTCTTCCCCGACAAGGAAGAGGCAGAGGAGGACGAATCCCTAATCAAGGTTGCGGTGATCGGCAAGCCTAATGCAGGCAAGTCTTCCATTATCAATCACATCCTGGGCGAGGATCGTCTGATCGTTTCCGATATTGCGGGCACTACCCGTGACGCCATCGACACCTACGTGGAGACTCCCGAGGGACGCTTCATGTTCATCGACACCGCGGGCATCCGCCGTCAGAGCAAGGTGGAGGATCGGATCGAAAAGTACAGCGTTCTCCGTGCTAAAATGGCGGTAGAGCGTGCCGATGTTTGCCTGATCATGATCGACGCATCGGTTGGCATCACTGAGCAGGACGAGAAGATCGCAGGTATTGCGCACGAAGCGGGCAAAGCGTCTATCATCGTGGTGAACAAGTGGGATCTGATCGAAAAGGACAATTCTACCACCAACGAGTTTACGAATAAGATCCGTACCGCGCTGTCTTATATGCCCTACGCTCCCCTGCTCTTCGTTTCCGCAAAGACCGGCCAGCGAGTAACAAAGCTGTACGAGCAGATCGTCTACGTCCACAACCAGGCTTGCACCCGCATCACCACGGGTATGCTCAACGATATGCTCACCGATGCTACCACCCGCGTGCAGCCTCCCTCCGACAAGGGCAGACGGCTCAAGATCTATTATATGACACAGATCGGCGTTCAGCCTCCTACCTTCGTCATCTTCTGCAACGACATCCGACTGTTCCATTACTCCTATCAAAGATATATCGAAAATCAGCTCCGCGAGGTCTTCGGCTACGTGGGCACGCCCATCAAGCTGATCCTGCGTCAGCGGGGCGATGAAGGAGGCGACAAGTAATGCTTGACTTTTTGACTCGTCTGGTGTTCGGAAACTATTCCGATCACGGATTGATTATGAATATTTTCGGGGTCAAGATCAACCAAACCGATGCGGGATTCAACATTGATTTCGGCAGCGAATCTACCGTAATCTGGATGCTGCTGTGCGTGCTTGCCTGGATGATCGTGTCCTATCTGCTGGGCAGTATCAATTTCTCGATACTGATCACCAAGCTGGCGTTCAAGGATGACATCCGCAACTACGGCAGTAAAAACGCAGGCACAACCAACATCGGTCGTACCTTCGGTTACAAATTCGGCGCTATTACGCTGATTGGCGACGTGGGCAAGGGTCTGGTCTCCGTACTGATCGCCCGTGTGATGCTGGGTGACAGTGCAGCGCACCTGTGCGGCCTTTGCTGTATGCTGGGGCATTGCTTCCCCGTCTTCTACCGCTTCAAGGGCGGCAAGGGCGTGGCAACCTCCGCAGGCGTCATTCTCGCAATGAGCCCTCTGGCCGGTCTGATTTCCATCACCGTCTTCCTGATCGTTGCCATCGGTATGCATTACGTTTCCCTGGGATCCATCATGGGGGCCCTGTTCTATCCCCTCTCCCTCAACGGTATCAGCAAGGTGCTCACCGGCAGATCCCCCACCGCACTCATGTCCATCTGCGCCGTTCTGATGGCAGGCATCCTGATCGCCCGTCACCATTCCAATATCAAGCGACTGTGGGAGGGCAGCGAGCGGAAGTTCTACATCTCCAAGCTGTTCAAGAAGAAAAGCACCGAGCAGGAGCCCGCGCCCCAGCCCAGTGAAGCTCCCCGCAGCCTTCATACCATCGATTCCGAGGATGAAGACGGCGAAAACTGATCGATTTGGCGATTCGGCGCAAAGAAGTTGTCAAAAAAAATTGAAAAATTTCAATTTACCTATTGCATTTTTGAAAAAGCTATGATATAATAACGCTGTTGTGATTTACAGTAATCTCTTAGTAGTTAATGGAGGTGCAGAAAATGGCTAAGTGTGAACTCTGCGGCAAAAGCGTAATGTTCGGTCAGAATGTTTCCCATTCCAATCGCAAGACCAACAGACAGTGGAAGCCCAACATCAGAAAAGTTAAGGCAAATGTAAACGGTACTCATAAGACTATCAGCGTTTGCTCTCGTTGCCTGCGTTCCGGTAAGGTCGAGCGGGTTTAATTTCCATGCATGGAACAAGGACGGTAAACCCGTCCTTGTTTTTTCACTTTTTCAGCGTTTGGTGCACAAACTGTTGCCAAACGAAATATACTGAACTACCCTACTCTTTGGAGCTATCATGAAATCATCTTTATTGTTCTGTCTGCTGGCACTCCTGCTGACGGCATTGATCCTTGCCGCCTGCAAGAGTGATGATTCTGACATCACCGGTAGCGACAGCCAGTCGGTCACCGCTTCTCCCACTACGGTGGATCCCACACCCCGTCCTACACCTGCACAAACCACCTCACTTCCCACCCCCGATACCTCGGACGATCCGGCTAACACCACCGATACCGCGCCTACCGATACCACACCCGACGGTTCTACCCCCGACGATCCTGTGACGGTACCACCCGTTACCACTATCGATTCGCCGGTGGAAACGACCGTCCCCATCGTAACGACTACTACACCGCAGGTGACGACTACCACGGCGCCCATCACCACCGCTCCGCTGGATCCCGAGTCCGAGTGGATCGTGGTCAACACCGACGACTATCTGAATCTGCGGAAAACCGCATCTACCGCATCCCGAATCCTGACACGGATCCCTGCAGGTGATTCGGTAGAGGTGCTGGGCTTCTCCGGCTTCTTTGCCAAGGTTCGCTATTATCAATATACCGGCTACGTTTATTCCAGCTACATCACCCGCATCGACGGTGCAGGCACGGATACCGAGCTGACGGTACTGAAGCCCGTACAGAATTACAGCTACGAGCAGATGCAGACCGATCTCACGATCCTTGCGGAGAAATTCCCTGATCGGCTGAGCCTGTCTACGATCGGCAAAAGCGAAGAAGGTCGGGATCTGACCCTCTGCCTGCTGGGCAATCCCGAGGCGGAGCGGAATATCCTGATGCAAGCCGCCATCCACGCCCGCGAGCACGTGGTCACGCAGATCGCAGTGGGTGAGATCGATTACATTCTGCATCATCAGGACATGATTCTGGATAACGGCATGACCGTGGCAGAGCTGCTAGACTCGGTTTGCATTCACATCGTGCCCATGAGCAATCCCGACGGCGTGACCATCAGCCAGATCGGCGTGATGCCCGCTCCCTTTGACGATCGCTACTCCTCCGGTACCGCTAAGATCTGGAAAGCCAACGCCAAGGGGGTGGATCTGAACGCCAATTTCGATGCATTCTGGGATCATTACGGCAGTATCTACGATTCCGACGTTCCCTCTTACGCCGGCTATCGCGGAACAGCTCCCGAATGCGCCGCCGAGTCCAAGGCACTGGGGGATTATCTGCGCTCGATGCCCTTTGATCTGACCCTCAGCTACCACACCAGTGGCACGCTGATCTACTGGTCCTTCGATTATGAGAACCATCCAGAGGTCAATCAAAAGAGCTACTCGGTTGCCAATTATCTGTCTGCCAAGAGCGGATTTACCTTAGGCGAGCAAGCCACCAACAGCACTGCAGGCTTCAAGGATTACGCTATGCAGACGCTAGGCATTCCCTCTCTGACCATTGAGTTTTCCATGGAGGACTCCCCCGCTCCCCTCAGCGAGTTTGAGCTGACCTGGGCGCGTGCGAAGGAAACCCTGCTGACTTGTGCGCAGTGGGTGCTTACGCAGGAATAATCAATCTACAAAAAACGCTTCATTTCAAAGAAGCGTTTTTTTGTACAGAAATTTTTGTTTTTTTGCGGAAACTGATTGACAGATTGCTCTTTTTTCGCTATAATATAGGTTGATTTATTGTTTCCAATTTAGGAGGATATAGATATGAAATGGACTTCGGTCAACGACATCAGAGAATCCTATCTGCGCTTCTTTGAGTCTAAGGGACATCTGCGTCACAAGAGCTTCCCTCTCGTACCCATTGGGGACAAGTCGATCCTGCTCATCAACGCAGGCATGACCCCTCTGAAAAAATACTTCACCGGTGAAGAGGAGCCTCCCCGTCACCGTATGACCACCTGTCAGAAGTGCATCCGCACCCCCGACATTGACAGAGTCGGTCTGACCGCCCGTCACGGCACTTATTTCGAGATGCTGGGCAACTTCTCCTTCGGCGATTACTTCAAGGAAGAGGCAATCACCTGGGCTTGGGAGTACATCACCAAGGTGCTGGAAATGCCCGAGGACAAGCTGTGGGTTACCATCTATCTGGACGATGACGAAGCATACGATTTCTGGGCCAACAAGATCGGTGTAGATCCTGCCAAGATCGTACGCCTTGGCAAGGAAGACAACTTCTGGGAGCACGGCTCCGGCCCCTGCGGCCCCTGCTCCGAGATCCACTTTGACCGTGGTCCCGAATACGGCTGCGGCAAGCCCGACTGTAAGCCAGGCTGTGACTGCGACCGCTATATGGAGTTCTGGAACCTGGTATTCACCC
>JAFTKV010000198.1 GCA_017453085.1 Clostridia bacterium | reverse complement strand
TCGCTATGCAGAGGTGTTTCGGGAGCTGGGCATCCCTGCAGAGGCGGCGGACACTATCCCCGACGGAGTCGCCAAGGCTGTAGCGCTGGCCAAAGCGCAGAGCAGAGTGCTGATCATGCTGGGATCGCTCTATATGTACGCTGACGTCAAGGCGGCACTGCTTGCAACGGTATAACGAAATCAATCGGGATCTTTGCGACAGATCCCGATTTTTTCATCGAACAACTTGCACAAGTGGCAGATTTGTGCTATACTGGTATCAGCCCCTATTGGGGCTTACGGAACGTTCAAAGAACAGGAGAGACGTATGGAACTCGTATTATTAACTGCGCTGGGAGTAGGAGGCGCAACCGTCATCGGCTCTGTTATCGGTTTTTGTTTCAAAAAAATATCTCATCAATTCTCGGACATTGTCCTTTCCTTTGCTGCAGGCGTGATGCTGGCTGCAGCGGTGCTGGGTCTGATCCTTCCCTCGGTGGAATACGGAGGGAAGTGGGGTATCGTTATCGCGATCATCGGCATCTTCGTAGGTGCGCTGTGTCTGAACCTTGTGGATAAGCTGGTTCCGCATCTGCACAAGCTGATAGGACCGGATCAGGAATCCCACGGCCACAATACCAATCTCAGCAAGGTATTGCTGTTCGTCACCGCGATTGCGATCCATAACCTCCCCGAGGGCATTGCCGCCGGTGTGGGCTTCGGATCGGGCAACAATGCGGAAGCACTGGTGATCGCAGGCGGCATCGCTCTGCAAAACATTCCCGAGGGAATGGTCATCATCGCCCCTATGCTGGCGGCGGGCGTGTCTCCGAAAAAAACCTTCATCTGCGCTGCACTCACCGGCGTCATCGAGGTGGTCGGTACGCTGATCGGTTATTTTGCCGTCACGGTCGCCAATGCGATCCTGCCGTTTGCCCTGGCATTCGCAGGCGGTACGATGCTCTATGTGATCAGCGACGAGATGATCCCCGAGACCCACGCCCACGGCTCCGAGCGGGGAGCGACCTGGTCCCTGCTGGCAGGCTTTTGTCTGATGCTGGCAACCGACGTGCTGCTTGGATAAAATCTATTTACTCAAATTCCCCCAAATGTCTTGCATTTAGGGGAATTCTGTGTTATACTGAGGTGAATTAAGATTCACTCTACGGAGGTGTTTTTATGTATAATTTTCCCATCGGAGCGATGCTGGATTCCTTCCTGCTTCCCGACGCCGAGGCGATCCGCCGTGCTGCGTCGATCGGAGCAAAGGGCGTGCAGATGTACTCCACCACAGGCGTGCATTCGCCCGATAATATGACTCCCGCCAAGATTAGCGAGCTTATGTCCATGATGAAGGACAACGGTCTGGTTTTCTCCGCCCTCTGCGGCGATCTGGGACACGGTTTCGGCAATGCTGAGCTGAATCCCGGGCTGATCGATAAGTCCAAGCGCATTCTGGAGCTGGCCAAGGAGCTGGGCACCGATGTGGTCACCACCCACATAGGCGTTGTTCCCACCGATCCCGGTCACGATCGCTATAAGATCATGCAGGAGGCCTGCCATACGCTGGCCGAATATGCCGACTCGCTGAACGCTCACTTCGCCATCGAGACCGGTCCCGAAACCGCCATCGTGCTGAAGAATTTCCTGGATTCACTCGGCTCCCGCGGCGTTGCGGTCAATCTTGATCCCGCCAACTTCGTGATGGTCACCGGCGACGATCCCGTGCAGGCGGTCTATACTTTGAAGGACTACATCGTTCACACGCACGCGAAAGACGGCATCCGCATCTACGAGAAGGATCCCGAAATCGTTTACGGTGTGAAGATGGATGCGCTGGCGCATCTGGGCAGATCCTATCAGGAGTTGCCTCTGGGACAGGGCGGGGTAGACTTCCCGAACTATCTCCAGGCACTGGATGAGATCGGCTATCGCGGCTTCCTCACCATCGAACGGGAATGCGGGGCAGATCCCGCAGCAGATATCGCAATGGCAGCAGATTTCCTGCGCTCCATCATTGCGGCAAACTAAAATAACGGAGGATTAAAATCATGGCATATAAAATTGGTATTATCGGCGTAGGCAGCATTTCGGTAGAGCACATCCAGGCGTATCTGGCAAATCCCGAGACTGAACTCTACGCATTCTGCGATATCAACGAAGACCGTCTGAACTATATGGGCAAGAAGTACGGCGTGACCCGTCTGTACACCAATCTGGATGAAATGCTGGCTCTTCCCGAGCTGGACGCGGTCAGCGTTTGCACCTGGAATAACGGTCACGCTCCCTGCACCATCGCTGCCCTGAAGGCAGGCAAGCACGTGCTTTGCGAAAAGCCTATGGCACTCAACGCCAAAGAGGCAGAAGAGATGAAGAAGACCGCCGAGGAGTGCGGCAAGCAGCTGATGATCGGCTTCGTGCGCCGTCACGGCAACGATTGCAAGCTGGTGAAGCAGTTCATCGAATCCGACTATTTCGGCGAGCTGTACTATGCAAAGGCAACTTATCTGCGCCGTCACGGCAATCCCGGCGGCTGGTTTGCAGACGTGACCCGTAGCGGCGGCGGCCCTCTCATTGATCTGGGCGTGCACGTCATCGACCTGGTGCGCTATCTTCTCGGCGGACCCAAGCCCGTATCGGTTTACGGTGCCACCTTCCGCAAGCTGGGTGATCGCCCCGACGTTGTCCGCAATCCCGGTTCCTACCGCTCCGCGGGCGCATCCGATAGTGATCCTGTAACCGTAGAGGATTTGGCATCTGCTATGATCCGTTTCGACAATGGTGCAGTATTGCACGTAGAAGCATCCTTCGCGCTGAACCTGAAGAAGGACGAGGGCAAGATCGAGCTGTTCGGCACCAAGGGCGGCGCCAAGCTGGATCCCGAGCTGGAGATGTACACTGTGGTCAACGGCTACATGGCAGACGTGAACCTGACCTATCCTACCGCACTTTCCTTCAACGGTCTCTTCCAGAACGAGATCAATCATTTCATCGATTGTATCGCAGGTCGCACCGAGTGCATCGCTCCCGCAGTGGACGGTGTCGTGCTGATGAAGATCCTGGATGCCATCTATCTCTCCGCCAAGACCGGACACGAAGTCGAGATTGAGTACTGATTCCACGAAACAGGACAAGCCGATCCACGACGGTCACAGAGATCGGATGCGGGAGAAATTCCGTGGGGGCGGCGGGGAAGCCCTTGCCGATCACGAGATTGTGGAAATGCTTCTGTTTTACAGCATTCCGAGGATCAATACCAATGAAACTGCTCATCGCCTGATTGATCGGTTTGGCGGTCTGAAGGGCTTGCTGGCTGCCAAACGCCACGAGCTGACCGCAGTTCCGGGGATCGGAGAGCAAAGCGCAGATCTGGTCGGTCTGCTTGCAGAGCTGTATCGCCGTGCCGATCGTGAAGCCGACCAAGAGCCGACTCAATTCAAGGATCTGGACGAAGTGGGGCGATATCTGGTCAGTCAGCTGGACGGACTGCCCCGTGAGCGAGTGCTGGTTCTGCTGCTTTCAGCCGATCATCGGCTGATCACTACCCATAAGATCAGCGAGGGCAGCGTGAATAAGTCGAACGTGGACATCCGTCAGATCATGGAGTACGCGATCATGGCGAAGGCAACTCACATCGTGCTGGCGCACAACCATCCCGATCCCATTCTCACGCCCTCGGAGGCAGACGAATCGGTCTCATTTGCGCTATTGCACGCCGCAACGGTGATGGGCATCAATCTGTGGGAGCACGTTTTGGTGTCGGACGGCAAGTACTATTTTATCCTGCGGGATCTATTGGATCGAACCCGCTATTCATCCCCCGGCAGCACAAAATTTAATTTCAAAACCGGTAAGAAGAAATGATAGAGCAAAACTCTCCTGACCATATGGTCAGGAGAGTTTTGTGTCTATTTGATGAAAGCAATGTGTATGGCAATTGACTATAGTCTATATGTCGATTGATTGGTATACATTCGGATCAGCTCTCTTTGCTCAGCCGTTCAAGTGCTTCCTTGCATTTGGTGTTACCCAAGCTTGCCCCGCGACGATACCATTCGATGGCTTTGGGCAGATCCTTGCGAACTCCTTCGCCGTTTTCATAGATCTCACCCAGATTGGTGCAAGCAGAGCCGAGTTTTTTCGCAGCGGCAGATTCATAGCATTCGATTGCCTTCTGAATATTTTTTTCTACGCCTTCGCCATTTCGGTAACGCTCGCCGAGGTTGTTCATAGCGTATTCGTCCCCCTGCTCGGCGGCGAGTGTGTAGAGGCGCACTGCTTCTTCAAAGCTTTGCTGTACACCAATTCCGTCCCGGTAGAGATTGGCGAGATAATACTGCCCGTCCGAATTGCCTTGCTCAGCCCGCGAACGGAACAGCTCTACCGCCTTGATCGGATCGGCTTCGATTCCGTAGCCGCCTTTCTGATAGCAAAGACCCAGATTCACGATCGCGCCGGTGTGCCCCAAAGCGATTGCTCTTTCATACAGACGGATTGCCTCGGCATAGTTTTTCTCCACTCCTCTGCCGCTGCGGTAGTGATTGCCAAGATTAAACAGCGCATTCACATGATCTTGCTCAGCGGCAAGCGTGTATAAGCGGATAGCTTCGGCATAGTTTCGTTCCACACCGGTTCCATTGCTGTAACAAAGCGCAAGACTGTACTGTGCTTTTCCATTTCCGGCTTCTGCAGACAGGGTGTAATAATGAATCATCTTTTCTTCATCCTTCGGCAGACCGCCCGTGCCGTGCTTGTAGCAGAGCGCCAGATTGCACAGCGCAACCGCCTGTCCTTGCTCAGCCGCCAATTGATAGTAGTGAACCGCCAGCTCGTGACTGACCTCTACTCCCTTACCGAAGTTATAGCAATAGCCTAAATTACATTGTGCGCCGGAATGCCCTTGCTCGGCGGCGAGTTGGAAGTACTTTGCTGCAGTAACAAGATCCTCTTCCACCCCGCGCCCGTAGAGATAGCACTCTCCCATACAGTTTTGCGCTTCTGCAAGTCCTTGCTCGGCTGCCTTGGTGTACCACTCCACGGCAAGGGCATAGTTTTGCTCGATTCCTTCTCCTACCTCGTAGTACTTACCTAACGCACATTGTGCCTTGGCCAATCCTGCGTTGGCGGCTTTTTCGAACCATTCTGCTGCAAGTGCATGGTTTTGCTCTACGCCGTGGCCGTTTGCATAGAAGAACGCTAAATTGGACTGCGCCAGCGCAAGTCCCTGCTCGGCGGCGAGCAGGTAGAGTCGAAAGGCTTCGGCGTAATTCTGCTCCACGCCTCGTCCGTGTTCGTAGCAGACAGCGAGATTGTTCTGTGCGTCGGCCAAGCCTTGCTCTGCTGCGAGATTGTATAAACGAAACGCTTCGTCATAATCCTGCTCTATACCTTGCCCGCGTTCGTAGCAAACGCCCAAATTATAGGCAGCGTTCGCATATCCCTGCGCGGCAGACATTTGATAGTATTCCACTGCTTTTTCATAGCTCTGTTCTACGCTTTTGCCGAACTCGTAAAAGATTCCGACGTTGCACATTGC
>JAFTKV010000197.1 GCA_017453085.1 Clostridia bacterium | reverse complement strand
TCCTGCACGCCCTTCTTGTGATAATCGGTGAAGGTGGCGGTGTACTTGTCGTAGGTGAAGCCCATTGCCTCGAAGTCACGGGTAAACTCTGCGTGATACTGCTCAGCGATGGAGGCAGGGGTGACCTTCTCCCGCTTTGCCCGCTCGGTGATGGGGGTGCCGTGAGAGTCGGTGCCCGATACGTAGATCACGTCGTAACCGCACAGTCTGCCAAAGCGAGCCAGAACGTCGCCGGGCAGGAGGGCTGCCAGGTGACCGACGTGCAGAGAGTTATTGGCGTACGGCCAAGCGCCGCCGATAAAAAATCTTTTGTTCATATTCATCTATCTCCGTTGTTTTTTGCATATTTATTGTAGTATAGCACATTTTTGCAGAAAATTCAAGTATTTCCGAAAAATATCTGCCGTCGAAAGCATAGATTTGTTTCGTTTTTCATAGAAATACAGCAAATGCCCGCCCGATGGGAGGCTCTCTATGGCAAAATTCAAGATCTTTCTGCAAAACGTGCTCCTGCTGACCGCAACCTCGCTCCTGATGCGCTCGGCAGGGGTGTATTTCAACGTCTATCTCACCAACCGTCTGGGGGCAGACGGGATGGGGCTGTTCACCCTCACCGGCTCGGTGTACGGTCTGGCGATGACACTTGCCACCTCCGCCGTCACGCTGGCGGCCACCCGATTGGTGTCGGAGGCCATGGGTGAATCCACCGACGGCTCGATACGGGAGAGCGGGCGCATCCTTGCCGCTATGAAGGCCTGCATCGGCTACAGCCTTTTCTTCGGCATACTAGCGGGCGGGCTGCTCTTTCTCTTTGCCGCACCCATCGGCAGAGTCCTCCTTTCGGACGAGCGCACCATCCCTTCCCTGTGGCTGCTCGCCCTCTCCCTTCCTTTTCAGGCGCTGACCTCGGCACTGTCAGGCTATTTCACCGCCGTGCGCAGAGTCAGCAAGAATGCGCTGACCCAGATCTTCGAGCAGGGGCTGCGGATCGGCATCACCGTCCTGCTCCTAACGCTCTTCACCTCCGGCGGACTGGAGACCGCTTGTCTGTGGGTGGTGGCAGGCGGATTCTTCGGAAATCTCTTCTCCTTTTTGTATTGCTTCCTTCTGTACGTCCGCGACCTGCGCCGCCATCATCGCGGGCGGACTGCCGATCCCGACGAGATCGCACCCATGCGCAAAAAGCTGCTGGGGATCGCCCTGCCCGTCGCCTTCTCCTCCTATCTGCGGCAGGGGCTGGTGACAATAGAGCATCTGCTGATCCCCTGGGGGCTGAAGAAAAAGGGGGATTCCCAGACTGCGGCTCTATCTACCTACGGCATCATGCAGGGAATGGCACTCCCCGTGGTGATGTTCCCCTATGCCTTTCTGTCGCCCTTTTGCAATCTGCTGATCCCCGAGATCGCCGAAAAGCGGGCGGCGGGAGATTTCCTGGGCGTGCAAAAGATCACCGAGCGGGTCTTCCGCTTCGTGCTGACCATGGGGATCGGCACGGCGGGGATCTTCCTCTGCCTTTCCTCCGAGCTGGGGACGGTCATCGGCGGCAGTGCCGAGGCGGCGACCTACGTTCGCCTGTTGGCGCCACTGGTGCCCATCATGTATCTGGACACGGCGGTGGACAGCATTCTGAAGGGATTTAACGAGCAGCTCTTCTGTATGCGGGTCAATCTGTTAGATTCTGCGTTGTCGGTTCTGGTGGTGCTGATCCTGCTTCCTCGGATCGGCATCTACGGCTACATCATCGAGATCTTCGCCTGCGAGCTGATCAACGCATCCCTGTCGGTGATGCGGCTTCTGCAGGTGATGGAAATAAAGCTGTCGCCTTGGATGCTGCTTCGTCCGATTACAGCAATCTTTGCCGCTACTGCGCTCTCTCGCTTCATCTTTGCGGCGACGATCCCCTACGCCGTGGACGGATGGCATCTGTTCCTGCACATTTGCATTATCGCTCTGCTGTATATGGTATTTCTCGCGCTTCCTGCCCTGTTGCGACGGTTGCCTAAACCGAAGCCGACCTCATTTGCAGCCTCTTCCCTTGGGAAAGATACGCATTCCTGCCCAAACAGCTGTAATTGACAATAATTTTTTATAAATGTATTGCAATTTATCAAAAACACTGTTATAATAGTATCAAGAGTCGCATCATGACAGATGCACCAATAGAGGAAAAAGAGGTAAAAAGATGAAAAAAACAGCGATCCTGTTGCTGCTTGCCACATTGGTATCTGCTCCTCTCGCCATGCTTACTTCCTGTACGTCTCAAGAGGATGCTCCGGCAACCGCAACCACCACAGCTGCCACAACCGCTGCTACCACAAAGGAACCCGAATCAATGAACACTCCCGGCAAAGTACAACACAATATCAAGTTGAATGAAGACCTTTCTACCATGAAAACCGTCGTAAACGCATCTGCCCCGAAAACCGAAGAGTATCACGGCTATTTCATGGTCACCTCGGGTGCAGAATGGCAAATCCCCGCCAACGTGGATTATTCGCTTTACGAATTCGTTGGCAGCGGATCCGAGCTTTTGGAATATCTGTCCAATGAAGAAAACAGCAGATACTATTCCCACTTCCAGAAGGGCAACATCGTATACTACCGTGTCAATTACGATATCAAAGACAACCCCATCAAAAAGACCAATTACAATGCTGCCACCCAATTGAACGCACTGGGCGCAAAGATCCAATACAATGCTTCCCTGGGTAAGCTCCTGGTATATTATCAGCCCCTGGAGCTGAAAATGTCCTCCGATTATTCTTCGGTCACCGGTCAAAGCGGTGCGTTTGCCAAAATCAGCTTCCACACCAGCATTCCGTCCACCTATCTGGTATCGGTGAGCACCCGAAAGAACTCCACGGAAGAGGGAGATATCATTTATCACAAGAATCTGGTTCCTACCAAGGCTGCCGACGGCAGCTTCGTCGGAGTTGCCAAATTCACGATTCCCTACACCGAGCCCGGTGAATATTATATCAACTTCATCAGCGGCGGCAAATGCCTCCAATCCATCCCCTTCACCGTTGAAGCCGGAGAAGATCCCAACAATGATAAATACCATCTGATGTTCGCGGGTGACTGGGATCTTATCACCGATCCTGACTACCAGCAGAATATGAGCGATCTGTTCTACTCCGTATATCCCCGCTTGCTGGCAAGATGGGGCACCGGCGTAGAGCCTACGAATATCATCTTTCACGCAGACGTGACCTATGACGGCGTTGCCTACGCTGTGGATAATACCGTTACCGTTGCTACCGACTACGCCAGCGAGAATCCCCACGATCTGGGATACTTCTCTCACGAGTTGACCCACAGCGCGCAGCAGTATAACTTCTACTACGGTGATGAAGCCTGGTGGACCGAAAACTTTGCAACCTACGGCGGCTTCCGTTACTTCCACTGGACCAATCCCAACCACATTCAGCTCTATAACAAAAACGACGAAACCATCTACTTCTGGCCCAGTGATTCCGGAAAGAGCTACGGTCCTTACGGCAACGGATGCAAGTGGTTCTTCGCGTATATGGACTATCATTGGCCCACTACTCAAGACGAAAACGGCAACCGTGTCAACGGTCTGATCGATACCATCAACTTCGAAATCAAGGGCGGCCGTCTCACCGGCGGATCGGATAATCCTTACGACAAGAACAACACCTTCAACAAGATCGTCAAGGAAGTCACCGGTTACGATTGTATGGAAGACATCCGCGCACAGTACGAGGCCGATTTCAAGTCGGGCGCTTGGGACTTCAAGGGATTTGCCGATTATGAAGGCAACTTCATTACCGAAAACCTGCCCTTCGTGGAAAACCCCGTATATCCTATGCTCACCGAGAAGAACCCCGGTGACAAGACTGCTGCCAAGCTGGAAACGCCTGTCACCAGCGGTGAGAATCTGGCGCTGGGCGCGACCGTTCCCCAGGTATCGGGTGCGGTCAACTCCAGAGAGCTGGGCGAGTTCTTGGTAGACGGCGATCTCACCACAAAGTGGTGCTGCACCTCCGGCTCCGCATCCGACAAGACCTATAGCTTGGACGGAACCCTGCAATGGATCGTACTGGATCTGGGCGAGGAAAAGACCTTCAACACCTACACCCTCTACAACACCAAGACCCAGGAGACCGGCGGCAACACCACCGAATGGGAGCTCCTTGTTTCGAGCGATGCCAAGAACTGGGTATCGGTAGACTATCAGCCAAACTGCAATGAAAATATCGTTTCCTTCAACATCGGTCAGCAGACTGCACGATATCTCCTCTTCAAGGGATACGTGGTAGACTACGGAGACGGAACGATTCGTCTCTACGAATTCCAGCTGTACAATCAGTAATTTTACACCAAACAAAAATCCGTCGCAATTGCGGCGGATTTTTTAGGAACAGTTATTAGACGAGCTACAAATCCCTTTTTATAGGAACAAATCCCGACCGGCGGTCGGGATTTGAATTAATTCTTGCGTCTTTCTTTGCAGAAAGAAAGACGCCCAAAGAACTGCTCAGGAAAGGCGAAACCTGCGGTTTCTCCTTCCCCGAGACCTCCATCCAACTTCCCTCATGGTGCACTGGATATTGGCTAACTTATAGAGTATTCATCATCGCGTCGGGGCTTTAAGTCGGCTTCCGCTTCCTATGGGCAACGACGTTTCTGTGTTCCACAGAGTATTTCTCTTTCCAAATGGGTGACGCGTAACGACACCAATACTCTTCCCTGCCCGTGGGTTTGTTTAGTAATACCAATCCCAAATCGTTTCATCCGTGCATCATTTATAGTTCTTAGTTCGTGCGAACATAGCAAAAAAGTGCGCCGCAAGTATTTGCGGCGCATTGATAAAAGTTTTTGAAGATTCCAAAGAAACTTTTTTCAAAAAGTTTCTTTGGCAGAGCTCGAGACGGAGTCTCGAATGCATCCATTTTATTCCTCTAATAATTTGCTCAGCGTCAATCTGCAGCCAAGCAGAGTCTCTGCGGCGGCGAGGCGCTCTTTGGCGATTTCCTTCTTGTGGGGCTCGATCTTATCCGAGCGGACGGCGCGGAGCATTACGTTTTTGGGTGTTTCCTCCGGGTCGATCAGCTCCACAGCCTCGGCACGGTAGCCGGCGGCTTCCAGGTGCAGGAGTCGGAGAGCGTCGGTGGCGGCATCGCAGAATTTCTGCCCCAAGATGGAGTGGCGCAGGATGAAATCGTTCTCCTTGGACTTCACCGTGTGGAACAACTCGTGGTGACAGCAGGGGGTGGAGAGGATCACCTTCGCCCGCTTCTTGATGGCGTAGGCCAGCACGATGTCGGTGGCGATATCGCAGGCGTGGAGAGAGATCACCAGATCAATGGCGGTGCCGGGATCGAACTCCATAATGTCCATAGCCAGAAATTCCAAGCCCTCACAGCCCAGAGTTTCGGCGGTCTGCTTGCAGTAGGCAATGACGTCGGCCTTGCGATCCACGCCGTAGAGGTGGACTTCCCTGCCCTTCACGGCGGTGAGGTAGTAGTAGACTGCAAAGGTGAGGTAGGATTTACCGCAGCAGAGATCGCAGACGGTGAGCTTGCCCTCACGGGGGAGTTTTTCGTAAACGTCATCAAGGAGCTCAACAAATCGGTTGATTTGGCGGTATTTCGCCCGTTTTTTGTCAAATACTCTGCCGTCCTTGTCGCAAACGCCCAGTCGGGAGAGGAACTCGATGTGCTCGGCGGCGTCGATGAGGTAGTGTTTCTCCTTGTTGTGGGAGCGCACCGCCGCTACCTCGGCGGTAGCGGCAATTTTTCCGGTGGAGAGCAGCTTGCCCTTCTTGGTGCGCCGCCATTGGATGGTTCCGGTGGTGGCAATGATATTCACCTGCCCAAAGCCTGCAGCAAACTCCGCAAAGGCGGCAGGAGCGGTGGCGGCGGTGTAGTTTTCATGGAGCGCCTTGCCATCGGCGGTATAGCGGGTGAGCTGCAGAACCCGCTCGCCTCTCAGATCCACGGGGATCGCCTCTGCCTTTTGCAGAGCAGGATCATCGGGACGGCTGAACACCATCTTGCGGATCACCGCAAAGTGACTCGCAATGATCCCTTCCATCTGTTTCAGTTCATCGTACATAGATCTTGTACCGATCCTCTCTCAGAAGCCGGCACAGCTCCTCCATAGTGGAGATGCTGCCCTCGATTTCGATGCCTGCCAGTCCCACGTCCTCGACCTGATGGCAGTCCGAGCCTGCGATTTTGTGGAGGTTGTACTTCTCCGCCCAAGCCATGGCAATATCGTTGCGGCTATCGTGACGGGGATGTCCGTTGTGCACCTCCATCCCGAAGAGGCGGGAGGGTCTGACGATCTGCATATGGTTGCGGAAAGGGTGTGCCTGATAGAAGAGAATATCGTTCTCATAGGCAAACAGACCGAACTTTTCGGGACCCCAGCCGAACATCTCCAGACAGTTTGCGCCGATCTCGTCGGGCATACCGTACACCAGATAATCGTTGGACGAGCCGTCGAAGCGGAATTCGTAGCCGCAGAGCACCAAAAATCCACGCGCTTCACCGTAGGCACGGGCTTTTTCATAGCAAGCCTTGTAATGGGCGAAGTACTCGGACTGGGGGATGCCGTGGCGGTCAAAATGCTCTGCCATCTCACGGCTGAAGTGGTTGGTGAGGACGAAGCCGTCATAGCCTGCCTCAATATAGCGATCGATCAGCTCGTGGGACGGAATGTGTCCGCACAGAGACAGATCGGATGAATGAACGTGCAAATCTATTTTCATTGGGATAGCCTCCTCTTTTGGATATCTTCATTATACCTCATTATACATTTTTTTGCCCGCCGTTGCAAGAACTTTTCGCAAAAATACTTGCTCTTTTCACGGTTTTGTGCTACAATAACCGTATATTCACTGTGATATGGGGGTTCTATGGAACTGATTGGCAGACTGATGGGATCATCGGGCGGTCTTTACGAGATCAAACTAAATGACGGCGAGCAGATCTTTTGCCGTGCCAAGGGCGCACTGCGCCACGACGATCTCACGCCTTTGGTGGGAGATTTGGTGCGCATTGACCGAGACGACAAGGGCAACACCGTCCTTGCCGAGATTTTGCCGCGCAAAAACGCTCTGATCCGTCCCCCTCTCTCCAATCTCACCCTGCTCTTCGTGGTCATCCCCACGGCAAAGCCTGCTCCCGATCTGTTTACCGTGGACAAGCTCACCGCCATCGCCATCTACCACGGCATCGAGGTGCTCCCCATCGTCAGCAAGGCGGAGCTGGATCCTGAAAAGGCCGAAGAGATCGCAGGCATCTACCGCACCGCAGGATTCACCGTCTTTGTCACCGACTCCCCCGCAGGGCTGGGCGTGGAGCCGCTGAGAGAAGCCCTTTCCGAAAAACTCCGTCCCGAGAACGGTGACACTCCCATCTGCGCCTTTGCAGGTGCCAGCGGCGTGGGAAAATCCACCCTGCTCAACGCTCTCTTCCCCTCTCTCGCCCTCTCCACCGGTGAGGTCAGCCGCAAGATCAGCCGCGGTCGCCACACCACCCGTGCGGTCACCCTCTACGAGACCGAATACGGAGGGCTTGTGGCCGACACTCCCGGCTTTACCATGCTGGACTTCGTCCGCTTCGACTTTTTCGGCAAGGACGATCTGCCCTACACGTTCCCCGAAATCGAGCGGGAGCTAGGCGGTTGCCGCTATACAAAGTGCACCCACACCAAAGAGGAAGGCTGTGCCATTATGGCAGCCAAGGCGGCAGGCAAAATCCCCGAGAGCCGTCACGAATCCTTCCGTGCCCTCTACGACGTGCTGAAAAACAAACACGACTGGGACAAAAAGAGCTGAAGCGGCATATACTCTCAGTAGAGGACGCTTTCAAAGCGCCTCGACTGGAGGATTCTCTATGAAAATCGTCACCGTCCGCGCAAGAGGGATTCTGAAGCCCATCCTGCGTCGCATTTTCAAAATTCGGAAAACATAGAAAAAACGAGTATGGTCGGCGCAAAATCCGACCATACTGTTACATAAAGGAGCAAAATGGAAGTATCATTTGCCATCTACACCTTGGGCTGCAAGGTAAACCAATACGAATCCCAGGCGCTGGCCGAGGAGCTGCTGCGGGCAGGACTTAGGCAGGTCTCCTTCGAGGAGCACGCCGACATATATCTCATTAACACCTGCTCGGTCACTGCAGAGGGCGAGCGAAAGGTGCGGCAGATCATCCGCCGCGCCAACAAGAAGAACCCCGACGGAGCGATCATTGTAACCGGCTGCTACGCCCAGGTGGACGGCGACCTTCTGGCCGTTCTCCCCGGCGTGCGCTTTGTCTGCGGCAATCTCCGCAAAATGCGGGCGGCTGAGGTTGCGCTTGCCATTGCCGACGGCTCGTTTGACGGCTCTGCAGTGGAGGTCTCCTCGCTGGAGGCTGCCCCCTTTGAGAAAATGACCATCCATCGCAGCGAGCGCACCCGCGCTTATCTGAAGATCGAGGACGGCTGCGAATCGAAATGCGCTTACTGCATCATCCCCCGCGCCCGCGGGCCCATCCGCTCCAAGCCCATGGCTGAGGTGGTGGAGGAAGCCCGTGCGCTGGTGGAGGCAGGCTACAAGGAAATCGTCCTCACCGGCATCGAGATCTCTGCCTACGGTAAGGATCTTGCCGAAAAGCTCCCCGATCTGCTCTGTGCGCTGGACAAGCTGCCCGGGCTGGAGCGCATCCGCCTTGGCTCGCTGGATCCCTCGCTGATGACCCCCGCCTATACAGAGCTGCTGAAGGGTATTCGCCATCTTGCCCCCCAGTTCCATCTGTCACTCCAAAGCGGCTGTGACCGCACGCTGAACGCTATGCGCCGCCGTTACAATACCGCTATGGTGCGCCGCAACGTGGAGGCCATCCGTGCCGCCTTCCCCGACGCCTGCTTCACCGGCGACGTGATCGTAGGCTTCCCCGGCGAGAGCGAGGCGGATTTCCAAAGCACTGCCGCCTTCATCGGCTCGCTGGATCTCTTGGATTGCCACATCTTCCCCTACTC
>JAFTKV010000196.1 GCA_017453085.1 Clostridia bacterium | reverse complement strand
TGGTGGCGATCCTCTATTTGGTGGCGTTGGTTGCCCGACTTTGCCTGCCGAGGGCGCTGATCCCTATTTCGCGGTTTCGCATATTCGGAGGTTCCACGAAGTATCATTTTCAGCAGTCACATCGGTTGGACGTATACCGATCCATCCTGCTTTACGGAACAGCGATTTCATTCTTGTTCGGAACCGCTTTTCTGGCAATAGAGATTGAAGCTTTGGTTTTCTGACCACAAACGCTTTGCCTCTCCGCTCATTGATGGGCGGAGAGGCGTTTTTTCTTTTGCTATATTGACAGATTCCGAAAATTATGGTATAGTAAAATCAACGAAACGACCTCAAGGAGGCAACCCATGAAAACTCATCTGTTCTGTAACGCACATCTCGATCCCGTCTGGCTGTGGCAATGGGAGTCGGGACTTGCCGAGGGACTGTCCACCTTCCGCGCCGCTGCGGATTTCGTGGACGAATACCCCGATTTCATCTTCAATCACAACGAATCCCTGCTCTACGAATGGGTGGAGGAGCACGAGCCCGCGCTGTTTGAAAAGATCAAGCGGCAGGTGGCAGAGGGACGCTGGAAGATCGTGGGCGGCTGGTTCCTGCAGCCCGATTGCAATATTCCCTCGGGCGAATCCATTTTCCGGCAGGTGCTCCGCGGACGGATCTACTTCTACGATAAGTTCGGCAAGGTGCCGGTGACTGCCGTCAACTTCGACTCCTTCGGTCACGCCCAAGGTCTGGTGCAGATGCTGAACAAGTGCGGCTACAAATACTACGTCAATATCCGCCCCGGCAGAGGCGAATACGATTTCGACAGCGAGGACTTCCTCTGGAAGGGCTACGACGGCTCCGAAGTCATCGTCCACCGCTCCGACCGTGGCTACAACTCTGTCTTCGGCACTGCCGCCGAGGAAGTGCAGAAGTTCAACGAAAAGTGGAGCGAGAACGAAAACGGTCTCTTCCTCTGGGGCGTGGGCAACCACGGCGGTGGCCCCTCCCGTAAAGACCTGAACGATCTGGCCAAGATGATGGAGGAGGGTGCCGACATCCTCCACTCCACCCCCGACGATTACTTTGCCACCGTTGACCGTGACAAGATCCCCGTGGTGGATCGGGGTCTCAACCATATTATGCAGGGCTGCTACACCTCCATCATCCGCATCAAGCAGATGCATCGCAGATTGGAAAACGATCTTGTGATGGTGGAAAAGATGGCGTCCCACGCCGCGCTGGCAGGGCTGTCCACCTACGAAAAGCAGAAGATCGACGACGCTTGGCGGGATCTGCTCTTTGCCGAGTTCCACGATTCGCTCCCCGGCTCCTGCATCCAGCCGGTTGAGGAGGACATCATCCGTATGCTGGATCACGGTCTGGAGATTATGAACCAGCTGAAGGCGAAGTATTTCCTCGCCCTTTCTGCAGGGCAGGAGAAGATCCGTGACGGCAATTCCGTGCCGATTCTGGTGTACAATCCTCACCCCTTCACCTACGATCAGCCCATCGACGTAGAGTTCCTGCTTCCAAAGCAGCTGTGGCATAAGGAGTTTTCCAATCCCATCGTTTATCTGGACGGTGAGCGCGTGCCTTGCCAATCGGCTAAGGAGACCGCTAACTTCTATATGGACTGGTGCAAGCGGGTGGTCTTCCAATCCCCCCTGCCTCCCGCATCGGTGACCCGCTTCGACGTCTTTTTCGAGGTCATCGAAAAGCGTCCCACCCCCGATCCTCTGCCTCTCTTCCACAGACGGGAGGGCGGCGGACGTCCCGTTTACCGCGGTATCCACATCGAAACCGCCAAGGGCAGCGTGAGCATCAATCCCCGCACCGGTTTAGTGGATAGCTACATCGTGGACGGTAAGGAATTTTTCAAGCGGGGCGCACTTTCGGTAGACGTGTTCGCAGATACCTTCAACTGCTGGGACGGCAGACCCTTCTTTAATCCCCGTACCCCCATTGGCAGCTTCACCCCCATGACTCCCGGTCAGGCCACCGATTTCGCAGGCGTGAAGGGAAGCCTCGTTTCCCCCGTCCGTGTCACCGACGACGGCGACGTGAACGTGGTGGTGGAGGCTGATCTGCAGTACAATCTCTCCCGTATGCTGGTGCGCTACATCGTGAACAAGATCTCCGGTGTGCTGGAGATGGAGATCAAGGTCTTCTACGCCGAGTGCGAAAAGCGGCTGAAGCTGATGGTGCCCACCACCCTGGACGGTGAGGACAGCGAATATCAGGGACAGACCATCTTCGGCAGAGAAAAGCTCCGTGCCGATTATTGGGAGGTTCTTGCTCAATATTGGCAGGCGGTCACCGACGGGGAGTACGCCCTTGCCATCATCGACGACGGCGTGTACGGCTCTCATTGCCATGCAGGCGAGGCTGGACTTTCCCTCGTTCGCTCGGCAGGCTACGGCGCAGGCAGATCCGCTTGGGGCGAGCCCTTCCACGAGTCCATGTATCAGCAGAGAATGGATCAGGGCGAGCGCCGTTACCGTTTCCGCTTCGAGGCGGGTAAAAAGGAAGACGTCCTTTCCCGCATCGACCGTGCGGCTGCCATCTTCAATCAGCGTGCCTATGCGCTGGCCTTCTGTCCCTCTGGAGAGGGAGTCAAGCCCGCACCGCTGGTGACGGTAGACCGTGAGAATATCGCACTCTCCTGTTTCAAGCAGAGCGAGCGGGATGAGCGGGTCTATATCCTCCGCCTGTTCGAGGGTCAAGGCATCGCCGCCAAAGCCAAGGTGGAGATCCCCGTGGCAGGCACATCCTTCGAGGCAGATTTTAAGCCCTTCGAGATCAAGACCTTCCGTCTGGAGGGTGGCTGGGTCACCGAGACCGATATGCTGGAGGGCGCAGTAGAGCTGCCTATATAATACAACCCTTCATTCTATACAAAAAAGCACTTTCCGAAAGGAAGGTGCTTTTTGTATATGTATGGGAATTGGTTTAGAAATCTACTTCCAGATCGTAGTAGCAGCACTTGAAGAGCTTTTCCATCTCCTCCTGAGAGGGCTGACGGGGGTTAGAGCCGGTGCAAGCGTCGCCGATGGCGTTCTTGGCGATCTCGGGCAGACGGGCCAGGAATACCTCCTCGGGAACGAAGCCCTGCTCGCAGGGATAGCTGTCGGCACCGTAGTGTTTGATGCACTGAGGGATGTTCAGATCGTCGTTCATCTTGCGCAGATAAGCGATCAGGTTGGCAACCTTCTCGTCGTCGTTTGCGCCGCCCAGCTTCATCTCGTCAGCGATCTGACCGTAGCGAGCCTTAGCGGTGGGATCCTTGGCGTTGAAGGCGATGACCTTGGGCAGGTACATTGCGTTTGCCGCGCCGTGGATGATGTGTGCGCCGTAGTCCTCGAAGATCGCACCTGTCTTGTGTGCCATGGAGTGAACGATACCCAGCAGAGCATTGGAGAATGCCATACCTGCCAGACACTGTGCGTTGTGCATGGATGCACGCTTGTCCATATCGCCGTTGTAGGAATCTACCAGATCGGACTGGATCATCTTGATCGCGCCGATAGCCAGAGGATTGGTGAAGTCGCAGTTAGCGGTGGATACGTAGGCCTCCACTGCGTGGGTCATAGCGTCCATACCGGTGTGGGCAACCAGCTTCTTGGGCATGGTCTCAGCCAGGTCGGGGTCAACGATGGCAACGTCGGGAGTGATCTCGAAGTCAGCCAGGGGGTACTTGATGCCCTTTTCATAATCGGTGATGACAGCGAACGCCGTTACCTCGGTTGCGGTGCCGGAGGTAGAGGGGATCGCACAGAAGCGAGCCTTCTTGCGCAGCTCGGGAATGCCGAATACCACGCACATCTGTTCAAAGGTGATCTCGGGATACTCGTATTTGATCCACATTGCTTTTGCAGCGTCGATGGGAGAACCGCCGCCTACAGCGACGATCCAGTCGGGCTGAAACTCTGCCATAGCGGCAGCACCCTTCATTACGGTGTCAACCGAAGGGTCGGGCTCGATGCCTTCAAACAGCCGAACCTCCATGCCTGCTTCCTGCAGGTAACCAACGATCTTGTCCAGGAAGCCGAACTTCTTCATGGAGCCGCCGCCTACGCAAACCATTGCGCGCTCGCCCTTGAAGGTCTTCAGGATCTCCATAGAGCCCTTGCCGTGGTACAAATCTCTGGGTAAAGTAAATCTTGCCATTGGAATCTCCTCCTAATATGGGATCGTCTGCGATCCCTATGTAATAATTCTATTATATCATAGAATTTATCAAAACGGGGATCGGCAAATGCCGATTTTGTGTGAATTTTTTGTGAACAAGCAATCTGTCATTCTCCGTTCAGATGGCGCAGTGTGTCGGCTACCTTCTCCCGCAGATCCGCCTTGGCTTTGCGGGACTGTCGCCACAAAAGAAGACAGAACAGGATCATGATGGGAAGCAGACAGAGGGCGATGTGAAACAGCACACGATAGAGCCAGATGAAAAAGAGGACGAACAGGAAGATCGGCACTGCCAGCAGATTGACGAAGTAGCCCAGCTTGCTCATGGTTTCTTCTTTCACGGCGCGCTCCAGATTGGCGGTGTCTGCGGCGTAATCGGTCACCTCAATGGCAAGACTGCGGTCGCCCTCCAACTGAGGCGGATGGAAGGTGTGGATCTCCGGACTGTATCCGCCCGGGGTGAAAAAGAGGAGGCATTCGCCAAAGCGGTCGGGCTTCACCGTGACCTTAGCCGACAGCAGCACGGGATTGCACCGCTGGTAGATCCGCTTGCGAATGGGCAGTGCCCGCGGGATGGCGGTCAGAATCTGCCCCAGCAGGTAGAGTCCCCATCCGCCGCGAGGCTTGGGGGAGGCGGTGGAAATCTGCTCGATCGTAAATTCGCTCTCGCCGGGGGAGAGGGTAAAGGTGTCGCTGTCCTTGGTGACGATCCGGCTGTGACGGCTGTCGGACAGGCGGAAGCGCTCGTCTGCAAGTCCCATTAGTTGAACGGTCATGGCAACCTCCTTGGTGTGATAGCTCTATGATAGCAGATTTTTTGTTTGTTGTCAAGTCGGCGAGAGCTTGCATAGAATGAGAATAGTCGATAAAGTCGGCCGATCAGCACGGGCGACGGAATGATCAGCTATGGAGGGTTCCTTGAAAATACTATGCAAGCTTGGATGACTACGGTAACCATGACCCTTGCCATGAAGGGCAAGCGGATCTTAGAAAAGCAGGGCATCGCCGCAGAGGTCTCCCGCCTGCCGCCGAGACTGACTGCCTCGGGGTGTGCATGGGGGATCTCTCTGGATGCTACCTTGGCCCACAGAGCACGGGAGATCATGAAGGCGGCGGGCTTTTCCTACGGGAAGCTGGTCTATGCCGACGGCACGCCCGTGGATAGGCCAGAGAATTTGCCGCC
>JAFTKV010000195.1 GCA_017453085.1 Clostridia bacterium | reverse complement strand
TTGTTATGCTCGTGATAGCTGACCAGATGCTTCTGAATGCCGAAATGGGTCAGCAGCTTCAGTGTGTTGCGGGTGTCCTCGGCAGCGATGAAATCCACCTCTCGCAAAACCTTCAGGCCACGCTCGGACAGATCGGACAGATTGCCGATGGGGGTAGCAACCAAATACAGGGTGCCGCCTTCCACGCGATTTTTTTCTTTATTCTCAAGGACGGACGTATTCATTGGGAAACTCTCCGTTTTCATAAATAGATTTACAATCGGGCGTATCGACCAAGAGGGAAGCTTTAGTATCCTCGTGGAGCAGCAAAGGGCGAGTCAGGAAAAAGCCGTCTGCGGCACCGCCCTTTTTCGCCTCTACCAGAACCAGTCCGGGGGCGGAAGACGCATCTCCGTGGACTGTGGTCATCCGTTTGGGGGATAGACCCGCATTGGTCAGAGCGGAAAACAGGGCAGGAAGTCGATCGGGACGCCAGACCACGTAGAAGGAGCCGCCGAATTTCAGCACACGGGCAGCGGCAGATGCGAAATCCCCGATCGTGCCCAGCACCTCGTGGCGGGCGATGTATTTGGCGTCGGAGATGTTGGCTTTTCCGCTTCCCACGGTCATGTAGGGAGGATTGGCAAACACCGCGTCCACCTCTCCGCCTACCATGGATGCAGTCAGATCCTTTACGTTGGCACACAGGGGGTACATACGATCCGAAAGACCGTTGGCATCGGCGTTTTCTGCGCAGATCCGTGCCTGCTCGGGCTGAACCTCGACGGCGGTGATTCTTGCAAACTTGCCTTTGGATGCGGCCAGCAGGGAAATGACTCCCGAGCCTGCGCCCAGCTCAACGGCTCTTCCGCCGCTCTTTTTCCGCAGATACGCGAAGAGCAGAAACGCATCGGTGCCGAAGGCAAGCATTTCTTTTTGCTGGGTCAGCTGCAGCGACCCGTTGATGGGGATGGAAAACTGTTCCATAACACTCCTTAGCATTCGTTACAAAGAAAGGCAGACAACAACTGTCTGCCCTCTTTTGTAAGTAACCCGTAGGTTTGACTTATTCCTCGACGGGAGCGCCAACGGGACATACGCCGGCACAAGCGCCGCAGTCCAGACACTCGTCTGCGTTGATTACGTACTTACCGTCCTTTTCGGTGATTGCACCGACGGGGCATGCATCTACGCAAGCGCCGCAGCCCAGACATTCGTCCTGATTGATCTTGAAAGCCATTTTGGTATACCTCCATAGGATTTATTTCGCATACTCCCGACCGTCGGTGGGGAATATTCAAGGTAAAGGGTCAGTTTTTACACTGCAACTGTCATTATAGCATATCCTGCTGAAAAAATCAATTGTTATTTTCTGTTTTTTGCGGTTTTTTCTCGGAATTTTTATCTCCGCCTCTGCCGCGGCGATGATGAGGGCGATGTCTGCCGCCGGAGCGGGATTCGCTCTTGGGTGCATCCGAGCGGGAAGCGTCCCCGCGGGGAGCCTCGGGCATCTGACCGCCTGCAAATTTTACGTCAAACTTGCTGTCCGACTTCTTTTCGGTAGGCTTTGGCTCGGGACGGTTCTGCTTCTGCGGAGCGCGATCCCGTCTGTCGCTGCCCTTCTTTTCGGATTTTGGCTCACTGCGCTTTTCTTCTGCAGGCTTTGCCTCGGGACGGCTTTCGCCGCGCCCTTCATTCTTCTTCCGACGGTCGCCTCTGCCGTGACCGCCTCTGCTGCGCCGATCACCGGATGGTGCGGGCTGCTCGGTATACTCCGCCGTTTCGGTAGGGACGGGTGCTTCTGCGGGGCGGTGCTCCTGCGTCGGTGCACGCAAGCCTGCGGGCGTGGTGCGAGAGGATGCGGTAGCCTCAGCCTTGGCTGTGCGATCACCAAAGGAGCGAGGGGCATAGTCTGTCCGCGGAGCAGGCGCTTTTTCGGGATTGCCGGGCTGATTCAAAAGATCGCGGTGATAGCGAGCCGTCTCACCCTCGGCGGCGTTGTCCAGACGAACCACGCAGATGCCCTTCAGCGGCTCGGTAGAGATCACCGTGCCGGGGCCGTCGGGAGTGGTCACGCGGCTGTCCACCTTGGGAGTGAGCGCGATCTCCTGCTGATAGGACTCGTGTTCGTAGCGCAGACAGCACATCAGCTTTCCGCAGGCACCGGAGATCTTGGCGGCGTTCAGGGACAGATTCTGCTCCTTGGCCATCTTGATGGTCACCTGAGCAAAATCGCCGAGAAAGCTGTGACAGCAGAACTCTCTGCCGCAGATGCCCAGACCGCCCATCATCTTTGCCTCGTCGCGGATGCCGATCTGTCGCAGCTCAATGCGGGTGCGGAAGACCGACGCCAGATCCTTAACCAGATCACGGAAGTCCACGCGGTCGTCGGCGGTGAAATAGAAGAGCAGCTTGGAGTTATCGAAGGTATATTCCACGTCCACCAGCTTCATTTCCAGCTGATGCTCGGCGATCTTCTTCACGGCAATAGCGTAAGCCTCTTCCTCACGCTTGGCGTTCTGGATGAAGCGTTCATCATCCTCAGGGGTAGCCACGCGGATGATGGAGCGAAGGGGAAGCACCAGATCCTTTTTGGGAACCTTGTGATTCTCCAGCGTAACGATACCGTATTCTGCACCGCGGGTAGTTTCCACGATGGCATGCTCGCCCTCGCGGCAGGCAATGCCGTTGGAGGCGAAATAATAGATTTTTCCGGCAGTGCGGAAAGAGATGCCTACAATATCCACTTCGTCGGGCAGGTCGTTGTAGGTAAGCTCGTTGATTTCTTTCATAAACTATATCCTTTCGGGAATGTCAGGAGAGCGCCTTCCGACAGCCGTCGGCAAGGGCGATCCTTACGTTATTCAGATTGGCGCTGGCCAGCACGTCACGGGTGAGAGTAACCAGCAGAGTGTCCAAGAGCAGGATCCGCTTTAAGGGAAGCTGTCTTGCCAGCACGGCGATCTCGTCCTTATAGCCAAACAGGGATTCGTAGACGGCTCCCTGTCTTGCGGCGGCCATGTCTCGCAGGGCCAGACGGGCTTCGGAGAGGAACTGCCCCATTTTCTCCCGTTCGGAGGGAAGGGAACTGGTCAGCAGATACAGATCCTTCACTTGCTGATGGGCAACTGCGGTCCAGAACTGCAGAACCGTAGCCGACAGCTCGTCTGCCTTGCCCTTGCCGCTTTGCTCGGAGAGCAGCTTCAGTGCACCGCCGATGGTGCCGCCTGCCAGGTGAAGCAGGGCGTCGAATGCGGCGGGATCACTTTTGGACAGTCGGATCGCCTCGGGCGAATGCTCCAGCAGATAGATCCGCAGTGCGTCCGGTGAAAAGGACTGCATTCGCAGAACCGGAGCACGGGAGCGGACGGTTGCCAGTAAAGAGGATGCACTGTCGCACAGCAGGAAGAAGTAAGCGGGTGCAGGCGGCTCCTCCAATAGCTTCAGCAGCGCATTTTGCGCCTGTACGGTGAGATTGTGAGCGTCGCGGATCAAAAAAACGTGAAAGTCCAAATCGTTTGGACGGATGGGTGCGATCTGTCGCATGGCACGGATCTTGTCAATGCCTATGAAGCGCTTGCCCTTGTCCGCTTCCACGGTGTGCAGGTCGGGGCAGTTGCCCTCGGCCAGCTTCTTACGATTTTGCGGATCGGGGATCAGCCCGCTCAGCAGGGTGCGGCAGAGCATCTCCCGTCCGCTGCCTGGCGCGCCTTCGATCAGATAGGCGTGGGAGAGTCTGTCGGCGGAAAGATCGGCACAGAGGGTGGCAATCAGCTGCTCGTTGCCGTAAATATCACGAAAAAGCGATGCAAATTCCACGATCTGTAACCTCCGTCAAATTTTGCTCGGAATGACTTGATCCGAACATTCAAATAATTATAGCAGAAAAAAGACCGTTTGTCAATCGTTTTTACGGCCTTGGAAGATATTTTCACCGAAACGGTGACGAAACAGAGGAAAAAAGCATGAAAACAAAAAGATGGCGCACCCACGCGGTGTACTCGATCGTGATTCTGTCCCTGCTTTGTGGGATCATGGGATTATACCACGCGCGGGAGCGAGCTGTCAACCGTTTGGAAACGGCTGAGAGCAACGCAAAAAATGCGCAGCTGCGTGCCTTTACCAGACTGTGCGGCGAGCTGTCGGGGGATCTGTACAGTGCGGCAGAGGCAGACACCCTGCGACTGTATCTGTCCAAGCTTACCGAGGTGCAGACCGCAGCGGGGCAGGCACTGCTGCTCTTGTCCGAGGACGGAAGGCAGACACCGTGGATCACCTTCTGGCAATCGCTGGAGAGCTACGCCGACGGGGAGACCGACGCCTCTTTGCAAAGACAGTCGCCACCCGATGACCGAAGCAATCTGACGATGCTGGCAGAGGTGGCAGAGTGGTTGTCCGCAAATCCGCAGGCGCTTCTGGACGAATCCACCCAGTCGCTTCCCGACGAGCTGAAGCTGCCCACGCTGCAGACCGTTTACGCCGTAGACGAAAAGGAGACGCTGCGAGTGGCGCGGCGGGCATTGGACGTCAGCGGCGGTCTGACCGAGCTTATCGGAGGTCCTCCCGGCGTTCGCAGCTACGGATGCGCCAACGCCCGAGTGGACGTGACCACAGGCGGGCAGCTGCTGTATCTCTCCCTTCGTCTGCCCACCAAGGACGGTCAGATCGGAAACGACTGTGCGGCAGAGGTGTTTGCAGAGTTTCTGGAGCAAGAGGGCTTTGGCATGATGCAGATCATTGATCTGTATCGGGAGGGGGATGAATATCGGGGAAAGCTGGCACCGATGGTGAAAACGCCTCAGGCAGGGCGCATCCCCGATCTGGATCGCACCGTAGAGATCGCTTGCACCGCATGGAGTGGCACCGTTTGCTACTTTTCTGCAGGGCGATATTTCTCTTTGTCGGGAACGGGAAATGCGCAGGGACTTCTGAACGACGATCGGATTGAAGCTCTTGCGCTGGAAAAAGGCGCACGGATCGGAGATGCGTTTCTCTACCGCGGACTGATCTGCCGTCCGCTGATCTACGAGAAAGGCGGATTCTCCGGCAGAGCCGTTTTGTGCGTGGATGCATCCACAGGGGAGGCGGTAGATCTGTTTTATACCTCGCACGGCCGATACGGCAAGCGGGCGTTATTTTAACAGCAGTGCTTCCAGCTCGTCTGCGGAATGGGCAATAGCGGATGCTCCCGTTTCCCAAAGAGCCGATACGGGACGGTAGCCCCAGCTGACCCCGATGGGCGTCATTCCGGCGTTTTTGGCGGTGAGCATATCCAGCTCGGAATCGCCGATGAAGGCACAATCGGCAGGGGAGACGCCCAGAATCTCTGCGGTTTCCAACGCAACGGCGGGATCGGGCTTTGCGGGCAGATCGGACAGCCCGCGAATGCGATCAAACAGTCCATCGGGATAGATAGTGGTTACCATCTGAACGGCGTTGACGTGGGCTTTGTTGGTGACGACCGCCACCTTCATTCCCGCAGCCTTCAAACGGGCGATCAGCTCAGGCAGACCGGGGTAGGGGAGTGTAGTATCCATGAAATGCTTCTGATAGATCTCGGTATATCTGCGCACGTAGCGGTCTATTTCCTCGGCAGGCGTTCCTTCGGGAAGGGATCGCAGGATAAAATCCCGCCGTCCGAAGCTGATGGCGGACAACACCTCTTCCTTGGTGCGGGCGGGGTATCCCAGCTCTGCCAGAAAACGTTTGACCGATGCGGCAATGTCGCCGAAGGTATCGGCAAGAGTGCCGTCCAGATCAAATAATGCGGCTTTATACATATAATAACCTCCGTAATGGGTACGATAACCGTATTGTAACACAAAAAATCAGCGTCTGCAATACGGTTTTTGGAATTTTTACGGGACTTGTAAAAATTCACAACTTATTCTTGCATTCTGTGCAGGCTTGTGGTATAATAGATTAACTATACGTTTTATGCTCTGTTTGTGTTGTTCGGTAGCCCAAACAGATGAAAGGATAAGATATGAAGCGAAAACTGATCGTGACAGGGCTGCTGCTATGCTGTTTGCTGACGGCCTGCGCTCCCGAAAGCGATCCCGTGATCACGGACGATCCCAAGGAAACCACCGCTTCCACCACTACGGGAAATACGGATCACCAGATCCCCATTATTATTCCGCCGCACTTCGACTCCACCGTTCAGGGCGGCATCGGTACGGTTACGGACCGATATGATTATACCGAGGGCGAGCACACAATCCTCAGCGTGACTTTGAATCTGCCGGTAGCCCATATCGAGGGCAACGATCCTCTGCAGCAAACGGTCTCGAATCGATTGAACGCTGTGCAGGACGAGCTGAAGCAGGAGATCGATCGGCTGTATCAGCAATGTCTGGCGGACTATCGGGCGGGCAGAGAAGTGCTCACCACCCCGTCGGTGCAGGTGCGATTTGAGCTGCATTACTTTACCGCCGATGCCCTGTCGATGACCTATATTCTCTCTCAAACCACCGCGGATGCTATGGTTCACGAGCATCGGTATCATTCCAATCTGGATCTGCAGGTCGGCTCGGAGATCCGCCTGACTGCGCTTCTTTCCGAAGGCAAGCTCGACGGGCTGTTGACGCTTATGCAGGCGAAGCTGACCGAATCCGCACCCCAGGGGCTGTATGCGGAAGCGGCAGGTCAAATGCAAGCTATGCTGGACGGCTCCTGGTACATAACCGACGGTAATCTGGCGGTTTTGCTGGAGGCAGGAACTGTAGCTCCGGTCAGCAGCGGAGACATTCTGCTGACTCTCTCTGCACCTCAACTGGCAGATCTGCTCAGCGATTACGGAAAAGCACTGCTGAAATGATCGACGACAATATCAACGATATTCTGAAAGGTTGCAACTATGAACGCGATTCAAAAAGCGAAACAAAAACTGGATAACAGCAAATTCCTGCTGCGCTTCTCCGGCTGGACTGCACGTAACAGCACGATGATCTGCAGCTTCCTGGTCCCTCTGCTGATCTATTGGCTGATGTTTATCCTGCGGGGCGTCTATCCCTTTGGCGAGGGCTCTGTATTGGTGCTGGATTTGAACGGTCAGTACGTCTATTTCTTCGAAGCACTGCAAAAAGCCATCCACGGCGACGCCGATCTGCTCTATTCCTGGGCACGATCGCTGGGCGGTGAGTTTACCGGCATCTACGCTTATTATCTGGCAAGCCCTCTGTCCTGGCTGGTGGGTCTTTTCTCCGAAAGCCATATTACCGAGGCTCTGCTTCTGATCCATCTGCTCAAATGCGGCATTGCGGGCTGCACCATGTCCTACTATCTGAAGAAGACCCAATCTCAGATCAAGGATATGTGGATCATTCTGTTCTCCACTCTGTACGCGCTGTCGGGCTACGTGATTGCCTTCGGTCACAACACCATGTGGATGGATGCCCTGATGCTGCTGCCGCTGGTGATCTACGGCGTTGAGCAGATCATCAACAAGCAGAAGGCACTGCTGTTCGTGGTCACTATGACCCTGACGCTGATCTCCACCTTCTACATCGGCTACATGGTCTGCCTGTTCGTGCTGATCTATTTCTTCTACTACTACGCTTCCCACAGCGGAAACTATCAGAATAATTACTACGGCGAACGCTTCCATTTCCTGAAGTCCTTCGGACGGATGGGCGTGGCGGCAGTGCTGTCCATCGGTATGGCGATGGTGATCCTGCTGCCCACCTTCTATTCGCTGACCTTTGGCAAGACCTCCTTCTCTGGAGCGGACATTGACTATACCTCCCTCACCAGTATCCTGGAATACTTCAAGGAGATGGATATCACAACCCAGTTTGATACCATCGATTTGATGGCGAAAATGCTGCCGGGCGGCTACGATAACGTCCGTCCCGAGGGCATGCCCTTCCTGTATTGCGGTCTGCTGACGCTGCTGACGCTGCCCATGTTCTTCCTGTCCAAAACGGTTCGAATCCGGGAAAAGGCAGGTGCAGGTATCATCCTGGCGGTGATGTTCCTGACCATGCAGAATAATGTCACCGATATTATCTGGCATTGCTTCCAGCGACCCAACTGGCTCAATTACCGTTACAGCTTTATGATCATCTTCCTCATGATCATTTTTGCGTGCCGCGGCGCATCCGAGCTGGAAAAGATGAAATCGGGTCATATTGCAGCAGTGGGAGGCGGTCTGTTCGGGCTGATCATCCTGCTCCAGAGTCAGAATCTGGACATCAAGATCGGCGAGATCGGCTACGATTTCTTCTGCATCTGGCTGTCGATCATTCTGTTGATCTTCTATCTGGGCATTCTCGGCGCATATCTGAAGCCTCGCGTCCGCAAGACTGCATCGGTGCTCCTGTGTGCCGTGGTTTGCGGAGAAGCCCTGCTGTCGGGCACGATCTATCTGATCGGTCTGGACTTTGACGTGGTCATCTCTACCAGAGAGAGCTACGTGACCTATATGGATCGGGTGAAGCCCCTGGTTTATCGGGTGCAGGAATCGGACGGCTCCTTTTATCGAATGGAAAAAACGCTTGCCCGTAACGTCTGCGACAATATGGCATTGAATATGCGCGGCGTGTCCAACTCTACCTCTACCCTGAACGCTACTACCATTAACTTCCTGAATCAGATGGGCTATTCTGCGGTTTCTCACTGGACTACCTACAAGGGCGGCAACCCGGTTGTCGATTCTCTGATGGGCATGAAGTATATCGTGTACGATGATCTGAATAAGGTTCCGGGCACCTACGATCTCTATATGGAGGATACGCAGAACACGCTTTGGGCATACAAGAACCCCTATGCACTCTCGCTGGCGTATGCGGCCAACGGTGCGATCAACGATCTGGAGATCACCGACTATCTGACTCCCTTCGAAGCGATGAACGCAATGATCACCGCGATGCTGGGCAGTGAAGAGGAGATCCAGGTGTTCAAGCCCATCACGCATAATCTGACCGTCAATACCAATAATACCGGCAAGTCCACCTCTCGCCCCACCAACCAAAGCTATGACCGCACCTATCGCTACGATTTCTACGAAAAGCTGGGCGACGGCGACGGCTCCAACCTGCGCTACGTGCTGGAGCTTCCCGAGGATATGCCTCTGGGCGCGGATCTGTATTTCTTCTTCGAATCGGACTATCCCCGCGTGGTGGATTGGAAGTTCCGTGCGCCTGGAGACGTGGAGCGCACCGGTCAGTTCTTTGAAAACGAAAACGATTGCGTTCAGCATCTGGGATCGCTGGATACGAGAGAGTATAACTACTCGCTGGAGGTCAGCATTGCCTCCGATTCGGGTATGCTGTATCTGATCACCGATCAGACCGTATTCTGGTATCTGGACGAGGCTGCTTTGGCAGATGCCATGACCCGCCTTGCAGAAGGCAACCTGATCATCGACGAGGAATACGAGGAAAGCCATCTCACCGGCACCATCCGCGTGCCCGAGGGCTGCTCCACCGTGTTCACTACCATCCCCTACGATGAAGGCTGGAACGTGTACGTGGACGGCAAGCAGGTGGAGGTGGAAATGACACTGGATGCGCTCATTGCATTCGATATTTCCGAGGGCGAGCACACCGTGGAGCTGCGCTACTTCAGCAGCTATCATCGCTACGGCATCCTGATCTCTGTGGCAACGCTGCTGCTGGCGATCCTGCTGTTCTTCCTGGATTATAAGTTCTATCAGCCAAAACTTCCCGCTAAACGCCGTCAGCTGGAGGAGCGTCTTGCGCTGGAGGCACGCAGGGAAGAGGAACGGCGTGCAATCGAAGCCGCCGCTATGGCAGCAAATGCTGCGGCAGAGAATGCTGCAGCAGAGCAATCTCAAGCAGTGAAGAAGGAGGATCCCCAAGATCCTCCCGCTGCCGGGTAATCCATTACAAAACTTTTGGATATTTGCTTGACAAAGCAAGAAACGTCGGCTATAATGTAGTTACGAATATGATCATTTCCTCTATAGTGAAAGGAATCTATATGATGAAAAAGATTACCATGCTTCTGGCGGCAGCACTGCTGTTTGCGGCAACCTTGCCTATGCTTACCTCCTGCGAGAGCGAGGAGGTCGCCGTTGAGCCGCCGTACGTATCCGTTCCCTTTGAGGACAAGGGCTTCGAAAGCACCGTTCGGGTAAATGAGGTGGAAGCCCAGAGCCTTGATTCCAGATTCCTGGAATTTCCTGCTGCCGATCAGAAGATCCTGCCCAAATCGGGATTTTCCGCTAAGGGTCTGATCAATAACTTCAACACCGTCTATCCTACGCTGGCGGAGATGTGGAATCACGGCAAGATCAACGACGTGGTGTACACGGTCAACACGGTGGACGACGGCGCGGCAGATACCCGCGGAACGGGCGTGCAGAACAAGCTGCTGATCACCATGTACTTCGGTTTTCTGAAGAACTCGGGCACCGGCGGACTGGACTGTATTACTCACGAGCTGACGCACGTGACCCAGGAGAATTATAACACCTGTTA
>JAFTKV010000027.1 GCA_017453085.1 Clostridia bacterium | reverse complement strand
CAGCCCGCCGGTATACGGAGTAGAGTCATAGCCCGCTCCCACTACCACCTTGGAGCCTTCCGTCTTTACCAAGGTTTTGAACACGTCCAGCCCGTCGATGGGATCAGACTCGTCCCGATTGGTGGGTCCTACCAGAATCTCCCGATCGGACTCGGCGGTGGCAGTATCCTTGGCAACGGGAAGGGGAACACCGGTACGCAGATAGATCTTTTCCGCAATATTGACGGCGATCAATTTGTAAAAATCATATTCCGTGCTGAAATTGCGATAGAGTCGGCTTTCATAGGGCGTTTCGGCATATATAATGGTATATTCGGACAGGTCACAGCCGCTGACGGAGAGTTTGAGCACCTCAGGAGCAGGATCCACCGGTACTTCTTCCGGTGAAGACTGCGTTGTGATGGAAGCCGTTTTTTCAGCGTCACCTCGACAGGCAGTCAGTAACAATAGCAGCAAAAAAGCAGTCACCAAGCTAAGCTTTTTCATGGTTGAATTCCCCTTTTATCACTAACACGGACATATTTCTTCAGTACAATTATAAACTATCTCTGTCGAGATTGCAATAAATATTTCTTTGCTTTTCTTGCACAAAACTATGTTATTGTGATTTGTTTTGCATTTTGCACAGAATCGCTCGTTCTGTTTTGTGCAAAATGCCCAACTGCCACCGCTGCACCGTCATCAATTTGCCCTGTCTGCAAGGTATACAAAAAGAGTACGAGACAAATGCTCGTACTCTTTTGGGAATCCTATCGAGGCACACCTTGCGGTGTTTGTAAATTACTGATTCAGATCGGTGCCGATCAGGCCGCCTGCAACGCCGCCCAGGGTAATGCCGTCGCCCTTGTAGGCCAGCACGTCCTTGGTGGGATTCTGGTGTACCTTGCACTCCGCCTCGGAGCTGCTGTCGGTGATAGTAACCGATCCGTCCTTCTCCAGCACGCCTACCAGCGTACCGGTGTTAAACATAACGTTGGCAGAAGCGTCCACGGTGCAGCTATTCTCCACGGTACAGCCGGTCACAGAGGATGCTCCGCTGACTCTGCCCACAACGGGAGCCGCATAGCCGGTAAAGCCCTGATTGTAGTTGACGTTAGCGGGGATGGTGATATCCACGTTTTTCAGCGTCGTATCGGCAACGGTGCCGCCGTTCAAGTAGCCTACCACGCTGCCGAAGAACATCTGGTAGTTCTTGTTGAAGCTGCACTCGATGGTCAGCGAGCTGTCGGCCAGGGTCAGATCCTTTACGGTGCCGCCCTCATCCAGCTCCAGCACCAGCAGCGCAACGGTAGCCTTGGCAAAGCATCCGCTGGGGGCCTGATTGTTACCGTCGGGATCGGTATTCTCCAGCACGTAAGAGCCGACGTCAACTGCGTTGGGCATATTGCCGCCGCCGTTCTTCATGATAAACTTCCAATTCAGATTCTTGATGGTATGTCCGTCGCCGTCAAGGGTGCCCGCATAGCGATAGAGAGGCTCGTAATCGGCAACGCCGGAATAGCCGGTCATATCAATGTCTGCGGTCAGCGTAATGTTGGTGGTCACGTCCGCATCACCGTTGTTGATGGCGTCGATGGCCTCGATCAGCTCGTCTGCAGTACCGACGGTAAAGCCGTCCTTCACGGCAGGCTCATCCTTGGTCTCGGGCTCGTCCTTGGTTTCGGGTGCATCCGTGGTTTCGGGAGCATTGGTCACGGGTGCATCGGTGGTCACCTTGTCCAGAATAGGATTTTTGGTAGTAGTGGAAGGATCCTGAGTAGCAGGATCGTCCGTAGTGGGGGTCGCAGTGGTAGTGGCAGGCGCGTTGGTGGTTCCCACAGTCTCGGTAGCGGGATCGTCGGTGGTGGAGCAGCCCACCAGCGGCAGGCTCATCAGCACCGCTGCCAATAATACAGCAAGCTTTTTCATGATAAATCTCCTTTATACAGTGATCAAATTGCAGGATCATTATATCATATAAATGCCCCTATGTAAAGACTTCCCTTTTGATTTATCCAAAGATTCGCAAAATACTGGACTTGCGTGGGACGCTACAAAAAACCAACGCTTCGCCGCAGCGAAGCGTTGGAAAATTCGTTATTGTACCTTGATCTTATAAAGGGTATAACAGGTCGACCGCTCGATATCAGCCTTGGGGTTGGCCATATAATAGAGGGTCTCACCGTCCTGCGAGAAGAACAGACTGGCGCTGTAGCCCCAAGTGTCGCTGTCGCTGTGCCACTCGTAGGAGTAATAGTTGTCCATGGTGGTCCAGGTCTTGCCGTAGTCGAAGCTGAGGAAGATATCCGATCCCGTCTCGCTCTTGCCCATCGACATTCGCCAGCCGGTGACGATCAGCGTGCCGCACTCGCCGCCCGCAGGGATCCAGGTGCACCAGGGCGTTGCAGCCAGACTCTTTCTGCCCGCCTGGATCAGCTTGCCCGTTTCGGCAGGATCGCCCCAGTCGGTAGGATCGTCGGTGGTCTTGTAATAAACGGGGTTGCCCGCCATGCCCACGATCTCGTAGGCCATAAAGTACTGTCCGTTGCCCATTTTGGTGACCACGGGCATACCGGGACGCAGGCCGCCGTTCTCCAGCGCAACCGTCTCTACGAAATCGCTCCAGTTTTCGCCGTCCTTGGTGTAGCGAAGCACCAGCTTCTGGCTATGGAAGGGGTCGGTATCGTCGGAGAAATAGCAGATTAGCGTGCCGTCGTCGGTGCAGGCGAAGTTGGCCTCCCAGAAGCCGCCCGTACCCTCGGAGGCACCTACCGTGGCAAAGGGCTCCCAGGTGATTCCCAGGTCGTAGCTGCGGTAGAGCACCACGTAAATGTTCCGCCAGGCGGAATCGATGGAGTTCGCACCCAGAATCAGCGTGCCCGCAGGCATTTCACCCACCTGCACGGGCAACTCGTAAAGACAGGGCGCAAAGGCAGTCCGCACGGCTCTGTGGGATTTATCCTTGACCTCGCCCAGCTCGGTCCAGGTAGAGCCGCCGTCAGCGGAGCAGTAGATGGGGCACATATGATCGTCGATCCAGCGCTCGCCGGTGGCGTAGAGCATACCGTTGTTGACGCCGCCGGGCTGGTGCTGCAATTCAATAATGGAAGGATACTTCAGCGTTGCGCCGGGATTATCCGCAGGCGCTTTGTCAATGACCACCGTCTCCTCCAGCGTCCATTGGGTCAGATTGGAGAAGATCCGCAGCTCGTCGCCGAACTCACCCACGTAGCAGTTCCCTTCCACGCCGGTAAATCCGTCTCCCTCCACGCAATGCAGCAGGAAATATTTCATGCCCGCCATAGTGGCCTCGGTATTGCTGCCCACGATGGTGATGGTCTTCTCATCGGTCTCGATCACGTAGGAGTTTTCCGCATTGGCAGACAGCTTTTCCTTGGCAGCGGCGGTAACGGGCAGAGTCGTCTCGCCGATCACCAGCTGTTTTTTCCCGGAGTCCGCCTCTGCATCGGTAGCGGTGGACAGAGCGATTCCCTGCTCGCTCAGCTCTCCCAGAAAGGCGTTGATGGCAGTGCGCATCTTCACCGTCAGCGTCTCACCGTAAACCAGCGTATACTCGGACAGCTTCGGCAGCCCAGTGTCGATGGTTCCCGGATCGGTCACGGCAGGATTATCCTGTGCGCCTCCGCAGGAAATCAGCAGAGTCAGGGTCAGCACGGCGGTCAGAACCCCGATCAATCGGCGAATAAAGGGTTTCATCGTAATTCCTCCTTGGATCAGCGAAGATTCTTTCTTTTATTATAATATAGTTTCTGTTATCCGTCAAATGCGAAAATTGCTGTTCCGCTAACGATTCTTGCGATTTTGGCAAAAAAGCTACCGCAAACAGTCGCCGCGGTAGCTTTTTGCAATCATTTGCACTCAAACCAGGTCTTGCCCGAGGAGACCTCGGCGGTGAGGGGAACCAGCGCATCGAAGGCGCGCTCCATCTCGGTTTTCAGGAGTGCGGCAGCCGCTTCCACGCAGTCGTCCCGCACCTCCAGGATCAACTCGTCGTGCACCTGCAGGATCAGCCTCGCATCCATGCCCGACCTTGTCAGCGCATCCTCCACACGGATCATCGCCACCTTGATGATGTCGGCGGCAGACCCCTGGATGGGGGAGTTCATGGCCACCCGCTCGCCGAAGGCACGCATCATGGCTTTGGAGGAGGTGAGCTCGGGGATGTACCGCCGTCTGCCGAAGAGGGTCTTCACAAAGCCCTTCTCCTTGCCCTCCTCAATGGTGGAATGGAGATACGCATCCACGCCGCTGTAGGTTTCTTTGTAGGAGCGGATATACTCACCCGCCTGATATTTGGTAATGCCCAGATCCTGCGAGAGCGCAAAATCCGAGATGCCGTAGACGATGCCGAAGTTCACCGCCTTCGCCCGCTTGCGCAGCTCGGGAGTGACCTCTTCCATAGGTACGCCGAAGACCTGCGACGCAGTAGCGGTGTGAATATCGGCACCGCTGCAGAACGCGTCGATCATCGTCTTGTCCCCCGCACAGTGAGCCAGCAGGCGCAGCTCGATCTGGGAGTAGTCGGCATCCACCAGCGTGTAGCCCTCTTTGGCCACGAAGGCACGGCGTAGCTCTCTGCCCAGCTCGGTGCGGATGGGGATGTTCTGCAGGTTGGGCTCGGTGGAGGACAGTCTGCCGGTGGCGGTGAGCGCCTGCTTGAAGGTGGTGTGCACTCTGCCCCCCGCATCGGCAACCGCCAGCAGTCCCTCCGCATAGGTGGAGCGTAGCTTGGTCACCTGCCGATAGTCGAGAATCAGATCAATGATGGGATGGATGGGGCGGAGCTTTTCCAGCACCTCCGCATTGGTGGAGTAACCGGTCTTGGTCTTTTGGAAGAAGGGGAGCTTTAATTCGTCAAAGAGCACCTCGCCCAGCTGCTTGGGGGAGTTGATGTTGAACTCACGGCCTGCCATACGGTAGATCTCTGCCATATCCCCTGCGGCGGCGAGCTCCAGAGCCATCGAAAAGGCCTTGAGCGCAGCAAGATCTACCAAAAAGCCTCGTTTTTCCATGTTGTAGAGCACTCTCGCCAGAGGAAGCTCCATCGTTTCGTACAGCGTAAGACACTCGTCTGCCTGCATTCGCTCGGTGAGGGGCGCAATCAGGCGGCAGATCGCTTCCGCACTCTCCACGGGTGCACCCAAATGAGCCCCTGCGATCTTGGCAAGAGAGGGTGAGCTGTCCGAGGAGTTGATCACGTATGCCGCCAGCAGAACGTCGAAGGAGCAGCGGAAGGATTCCGCATCAAAGTGAGGCAGCAGCTCGTCCAGCTGATGGAGAAGGGTTTTCAGATCGTACACCGCAAAGGAGAGATCGGTCTTTTGGAAGAAGTCGGCAATGGCATCCAGCGTATCACAGGCAAACAAGTCCTCGCCCAAGGTGCAGGAAAGGCGGCGGCTACCGTCGCACAGCTCCAGCGTATCGTCGGCAAGCCACAAGCCCACGGGAGAGGTGAGCCCTGCTGTCAGCAGCTCCTCTGCGGCGATCTCCTCTGCCGGCAGCTCTGCGGCGATCTCCGCCTCGGGAAGGTCTGCATCCAGCCCCATCCGCTTAATATAGCCGGCAAACTCCAGCTCGGCAAAGAGGGAGCGGAGAGCGGCGCGATCCTCCTTCACGGGGGGCAGATCGACAGGCAGCAGCTCTGCAGGCATATCCCGAATGATCCGTGCCAGCTCCTGAGACAGATACGCCTGCTCCTTCTGCTCCCGAAGATTGGAGAGCACCTTCGCACTCGCCTTTACCTCGTCGATGTGCTCGTAGATGCCGTCCAGACTGCCCCAGGTGGAACTCAGTTTGGCGGCGGTCTTCTCGCCCACGCCCGACACGCCGGGGATGTTATCGGAGGAGTCGCCCATCAGTGCCTTCAGATCCACGAACTGCTCCACGGTAACGCCGTAATCGGCAAGGAATCGGTCGGGAGTGTAAGGAACCACCTCGTTGTTTTTCGCCAGCAGAACGGTGGTCTTCTCCGAGATCAGCTGGAGGCTGTCCCGGTCGCCGGTGAGGACGAAGCACTCGCCCCCTTCCCTCTCCCAACGGGTGGAGAGGGTGCCCAGCCAGTCGTCCGCCTCATAGCCTGCCGCCTCCACCACGGGAATGCCCATGGCGGTGAGAAACTGCTTGGCGTAAGGAAACTGCATCAAAAGCTCGGGAGGCGTGCCGTGACGTCCTGCCTTATAGGCGTCGTACATCTTGTGTCGGAAGGTGGGGGCGTGAACGTCGAACGCCACCGCCACCGCATCGGGGGAGAGCGAATCCAGCTGGTTCAGCAGGACGTTCACGAAGCCGTAAACAGCGTGGGTAAACACCCCTGCAGAGTTGGTCAGGGGACGCACGCCGAAATATTGACGGTTGAGGATCGAGTTGCCGTCGATCAGCAGAAGTTTTTTCATATTGGTAAACCTCTTTGAAAATAGATACATATATTGTACCACATTTTCGGAAAAATGGGTAGACTTTTTTGAAATTTTGTTGCACAAACGAAAAAAAGCCGTCCCCGCTGTCAGGCTGTCATCTCTAATACGGCAAGCATATGCCGCGTTTGATAAAAGTTCTTGAGAGGATCCAAAGGGGAACCTCTTTCAAGAAGTTCCCCTTTGAAAAATTACTGATACTGCTGCAGGTGCTCCGCAAACTTGGGGCCCCACCACAGCTTATAGCCAACCTTGGTAGGATGGATGGGATCGCTCATGTAACGGCTGTAGTCTCTGTCGCTGACTGCGTTCATTTCGGGATCGTTGTACAGGTCGATGACGCCGATGCCCCACTTCTCCTGAATGTCCAGCAGAGCGTTGACCATGTTGTAGTAGGCGGTGCTGTCGTACTTGGTGCCGGTATAGAAGGAAACCTCGCAGTTCCACTTCTCCTTAGCAGTAGCGATGATGTACTCGATGGCACCGATGATGGTGGTCGTATCGAAATCTTCCTTGTTCATGGAGTTGCTGATGGTACCCAGAGGCTTGTTCTGGGAGGCATCGTTGGTGGACAGCTGCACGATCAGGTGATCGCAGACCTTCTGCCGTCTCATCTGATTTTCCATCCGCTGTACATAGGAGTTCTGGTTGGAGGTAACCAGCGTAGTGCCGGAGACAGCCCATTTGACTACGGTGCAGTCAAATTCCTCGGCAATGTAATCCGCCATGGACCAGCCACCCGATGCGGAGCCGTAGGTCACGGAGGAGCCCAAGAACACAAAGGTCTTGCCGTCCAGCGGGAAGGGAGGCTGAGGCTCGGGCTCTGCGGTAGTAACGGCGGTAGTGGTTGCGGGAGTCTCGGTGGTAGCGGCAGGGGTAGTCTCGGCGCCCTCACCTGCGCAGGAAACGATAGGGAGTGCCAGCAGCAGAAGTGCCGACAGCTTCGCGATAATCTTTTTCTTTTTCTAAAATCCTTTCGGTATAATCGTCCAAACCCGTCTCATCAGAGGGCTTGGCAAAATTCGATGAATTTGGGAGTCCACCACTCGCGGTAACCGACGAGACGGGGATGAACGGGATCTTCCATATAACGTTTGTAGTCCTCTTCGCTGACCGCACGCATAGCAGGATCGTCCCACAGGTCGAGGATCTCAAAGCCGTGCTCCGCAGCCAGCTTCCGCAGCAGATCGACCATCTTGGCGTAGGGCTCGCTGTCAAAGTAGGTGCCGATGTAGAAGACCAGCGGACAGCCCCAGGTGGTTTTCACGTAGTCGGCGATAAAGCGGATGGCAGCCTCGGTATCAGCCAGAGGAATGCCTCTGCCTGCGTCGTTGGTAGAGAGCTGCACGATCACAAGATCCATTTTAATGCGGCGATCCACCTTCTTCAGGCGGGCAACGTAGGAGCCGTCGTCCACGTCAGCCAGAGTAGTGCCGGACAGAGCCTCCTTCACCATTTTCAGTCCGCACTGCTCCTCCATCAGATCGGCAAAGGAGACGCCTCCCGCAGCCGAGCCGAAGGTCACCGACGAGCCGAGAAAGAGTACCGTTTTATTTTTCAGATCCATAGGAAATCCTCCCGATTCGGTTAACATTGTATTCATTGTAGCACAATCGCACGTAAATGTCAAGGACGAAACCCCAAATAGCAATATTCGCAACAAAAAAAGCATTTTCCGCAAAGAAAATGCTTTTTGGGTCGATGATATTTCACCGATGTTGTTCTCAGTGTTGTGCGTTAGGGGAGAGGCTTGTTCCTTCCGTTTCAAACGACTCATTCCTAACAAAAGAACAGTACGCACGAGAAAATAATTCCAGAACCAAACACAAGCGTAAAAAGGTATGCAAGCAATCTTAGCCGGCCGAGATGCTTATCAAAATACAGCGGGACGGACAGAAGTAAACCGCCGATAAAGCGAGGGAAAAAGCCGATGGCGTACGATGCACCGATCATAAAGAAATCGATTCCGCTGGTTTCGGGGGAATTACATAGCGATTGATAATCGTCATAGCATATAAGTCCCCAATGAATAACGGATAGTATGCACAGCGTGCACATTGCCAAGCAGAGCATCGAAACGACCGAGATCTTTCCTTGTGCTTCGCCCTCCTGTCCCGTCTTTCGCTCAATCGAAAAATCCACGCCCGCCGCAGCCAGTGCCGCCAGACCGTAAACCGCAATATCGCCCCAGTCAAAGACCGAGCCCACGGCGATCTGAACGGTTTCGTTCTCGATGCCCAGAAGTGCCACCACGTCCACGTACTGCAGCACCTCCACCATCACGGCAAAGCCAAACAGCAATAGCGGCAGGATACGCAGTCCCACGGGCTTGACCGTGCGGGCAAGGGCGTAAAGCAGGAGAACCACGAAAAAGTCCCCCACGGTATTGCGCCAAAAGCCGGAAGTCCCCGCCAGCAGGATTAGCAACGCAAACAGCAGCGCCGCCGCCAAGGAAAAGTAAGCTCGCAGGGCTTTCGGCTCCATCGAAGTATTGGATCGCATCACCGTCGCCCCCTTTACCGCAGGCTGTCCTCTTCCTCGTAGGAGAGCAGATCGGCAGGCTGACATTGCAGCTCACGGCAGAGTGCCTCCAGCGTGGAGAAGCGGATGGCCTTCGCCTTGTTATTTTTCAGAATAGACAAATTCGCCTGCGTGATGCCCACGCGGCTGGCCAGCTCGCCCAGAGAGATGCGGCGGCGAGCCATCATAATGTCCAGATTCACCAGTATCACTTTCATTTTCGATCACACTTTCTGCCTGAAAGCCTTAAACGGTCAGGCTGTTTTCTTCGGCGATCTCCCGGGCGGTTCGCAGAAGGCGCACCAGCACCTGCAGCAGCAGCCCGATAAAGAGAGCCGTAACTGCGATCAACAGCAAAGGGAGGTAGACGATGCCGGTAGCCGCGCAGGCAACGCCCACGTACAGCGCACAAATCGACAGCCAACGGAAGCAGAGGACGTTCTGCCGCACGAACAGCCGCTCCTTTTGCAGATTCCGCAGGATCTTCGCCAGCAGGATCAATGCGGCAAAGCCGGCGGGCAGGCAGACGTAAAAGGCGATCAGGATCCGCTCGATGAGGATCGTCGCATTATAAGCGGCGGTCAGCTCAAAATACCGCTCCAGCAGAGCGGGCAAGGTAAAGGCCAGAAATGCCAGCACGGGAATCAGAAAAAGAGTAAACGCCATACAAACGGTCGTAATGAATCGGGTACGTTTCATCAGATAAACCTTCCTAACATTGTCAGTATCCCCATTATAGCACGGTTCAATTCATTTGTCAATAGTGATTTATTGATTTTCGATATCGAATCAAGTCGAAGAAAAACCTTCTGCACGCAAAAACGCCCCCGTAGAGGGAGCGTCAAAGTGCAGACAAAAGCGTTTCAAGAACTGGAGGAAGGGGAAAACCATCTCAAACGCCGAAGTTTTTCCCCTTCCTTCAGACCTCCTTCCCCTTTCCTTGGCTGGTGCCAGCAGAAGGGGTAGACTTTGTCTTTACGCAAAAACGCCCCCGTAAAGGGAGCGTTTGGTTTATTTGGTAGGGATAACGGTATGCTCGTTCTTGACGCGGCTCAGGATCAGATGCGTCTTGGTAAACTTCACGCCGTCGAAGGAACGGACGGTGCGGTAGATCTCCTCCAGCCCGTCGGTGGAATCGGTAACGATCTGCAGAATGTAGTCAAAGTCGCCGGTGACGCAATCGCAGGAAACGATGCTGGGCAGAGCCATCACCATATTGACGAAATTATCGCCGTACTGGGGATGGACCAGTGCCACCTCCATCACAGCGGAAACGCCGTTGCCGATCTTCTTCTGGTCGATGATGACGGTATATT
>JAFTKV010000194.1 GCA_017453085.1 Clostridia bacterium | reverse complement strand
CGGTTCCTTGGGCTACTGATGGATTTTATCTTCAGGAGCGTCCATTGTTTACCGCCGACTTGAAATCATTGGAGCTTCACGGGTTCAAATCCTTCCCCGACCGAACCAAGCTCAGCTTTGAGTCGGGCGTGACGGTCATCGTCGGCCCGAACGGCAGCGGTAAATCCAACATTTCCGATGCCATCCGCTGGGTTCTGGGCGAGCTCTCCACCAAAAACATCCGCGGTAATAAAATGGAGGACGTTATCTTCGGCGGTACCGATAGCCGTTCTCCCATGGGATTTGCCGAGGTCTCGCTGACCATCCAGAACAGCGGCGAGAACCGCATCGATATGGACTACGACGAGATCACCGTCACCCGACGGTATTACCGCTCGGGCGACAGCGAATACATGATCAACAATAAGGTCGTCCGCCTGCGGGATATCGTCGAGCTCTTTATGAACACGGGTATCGGCAAGACAGGCTATTCCATGATCGGACAGGGCCGCATTTCCGAGATTATCTCCCAGAAAAGCGAAGACCGCCGCATCATCTTTGAGGAAGCGGCAGGTATCTCCAAATACCGCTATAAAAAGCACGACGCCGAAAAGCGTCTGGCTGAAGCCGAGGGCAATCTGGAGCGCGTGCAGGACATTCTCTCCGAGCTGTCCTCCCGTATCGGCCCTTTGGAAAAGGATGCCGCCAAAGCCAAGATCTATCTGGAGCTGTACGAGGAGAAAAAAGCACTGGACATCGGACTGGCAGTCTACGATCTGTCTACCATCACCTCTCGCCGCGAGATCGCAGAGCGGGATTTCGTGGTAGCTACCCGCGAGCTGGAGATTCTGGACGATACCATTTCCTCTCTGGAAAAGCGTGAGGAAGCACTGCATCAGGAACGGCAAGAAAATCAATCTGCCTACGCCGAAGCCATGCAGCACGAGGGAGATCTGGCAGGCAGATTCTCTGCGCTCCACGCTGAGCTGATGGTCAGCCGAACCCGTCTGGAGCACCTGCATCAGACGCTGAAGGATCTGGAAGATAAATACCGTCTGACCGAAGCGCAGATCGCCGAAAAGAAGAATGAAATCGCCAATCTGACCGAGAATGCCAAGACCAAGGAAGCCGAGCTTGATCAGCACAAAGCGACCTATGCCGAGACCGAGGCTGCGCTGGAGTCTGCACGGCAGGACAGCATTTTCGTTCAGCAAAAATACGACGAGCTTGCACGGCAAAAGGAAACCGTCGGACAGGATCTGACCGGCATCCGTATCAAGCTGTCTGCGCTGGACGTGGCCAAATCCACCAGCGACTCCCGTCAGGAGGAATATTCCGAGCAGATCGAAGCGACTCGTCAAAAGCTCACCTCCCTATTCAATAAACAGACCCTATCCAAAGAAAATCTGCGGGTCTACGAAGAAAAACAAACAGAAAAGCAGACCGCTCTGAATCAGCAGCGAGAGTGCGCCGCAAAGCTCCGATCCGCACTGGAGGCATCCGTGCGGGAGCAGAACAGGCTTGCAGGTGAAATCTCCTCCCGTCAGCAAAGAGCAGCAACCCTCCGCCGAATGGAGGAGCATTTCGAAGGCTACAGCCGAAGCGTAAAATTCCTGGCAGAGGCTACGAAAAACGGACGGCTCAACGGTATTTGCGGAACGGTTTCCCAACTGATCTCGGTAGACCGCCCCTATGCACTTGCCATTGAGACTGCGCTGGGAGCCAGTATTCAGAACATGGTCGTAGAGGATGAAGCGGCAGCCAAGGCAGCTATCACTCTTCTGAAGCGTGAAAATGCCGGCAGAGCAACCCTCTATCCTCTCACTTCCGTAAAAGGATCTAACTTTAACGGCGATCTGAATGCGCTCTCCAAACAGGAAGGCTTCGTGGGACTTGCTTCCGATCTGGTACGCTACGACCGCCGCTACAGCGGTGTGATCTCCTTCCTGCTGGGACGCACTCTGCTCTTCGATAACCTGGATAACGCCACTAAATCCGCCAAAGCATCGGGCTACCGCCATCGGATCGTCACGCTGGACGGTCAGATCATCAACGCTGGCGGCTCCTTCACCGGTGGCTCTGCCGCAAGAGAGAGCGGTATCCGCACCCGCTCCGCCGAGATCGAAGAACTCGTTTCTCAGCAGAAAAAGCTGGAGGAAAAGCTGTCTGCTCTGCAGGCAGAATCAAAGAAAAACGAAGCAGCCGTTGCCGAAGCGGATCGGGAGATCGAATCGCTGGGCTCCGAGCTGTCGCTGATCTCCATTCTCTACAACTCGGAAAAGTCTAATCTGACTATGCTGGAAGGACGGATGCGGGAGGAAGAGCAGAACCTGAAGGAGCTGTCCACTGCAAGCGGTCGTCTGGACGAGGTTGAGGCAGAAAAGCTGCTGGAGGCAGAAGCACTCCGTGCAGAGGAAAAGGCGCTTACCGAGCAGCTTACTTCTCTTGCCGCCGAAATGGACGGTGTACAACAGGAAAAGAATCGCACATCCGTTTCTTTAGAAGAGTGCATCTCTCGCAAGAACGCAGGACTGGTCACCATCTCGGTGCAAACCAAGGAGCTGGAGCGTATCCGCGAGCGTATCGAGGAGGCCAATGCCCAGATCACGCTGCTATCCGAGGAGCTGCTCCATTCTACCGCGCGACAAGCGTCCGTGAAGGAAGAACAGGCAGCTCTATCCGTCAAGATCGGCGAGAGCGAGGCTGCTGCAGATGCGCTGAACGAAGAGATCGCATCGATCAAATCCATGGGCAAATCTTTGACCGAGCGTTCGCTGGAGCTGGAGCATCAGGCCACCGCTTTGCGGCAGGCTTCCCGTGAAAAGGCAGGCGAGCGGGAGCGACTCTTCCGCAACTACACTACGCTGGAGTCGGTGCTCGACCGCATCAACGCCGAGCAGGATAAGCTCACCGAAAAGCTGTGGGAGGAGTACGAGCTCACTTACGCAGAAGCGAGGGAGAAGGTTACCACACCCATCACCGAAGAGACCCGCGGTCCCTCCATTACCCGTCAGAACAGACTTCGCTCCAAGATCCGTGAGCTGGGTTCGGTCAACGTTGGTGCAGTGGAGGAATACAAGCAGGTCAAGGAGCGCTATGAGCTGCTCAGCACGCAGGTAGAGGATCTGAACAAGGCCAAACGCGATTTCGCAGAAATCATCGAAAAGCTGGAGACCGAGATGTGTCAGCGATTTACCGACACCTTTGAGAAGGTCAACGAAAACTTCAAGGAGGTCTTCGTGCAGCTGTTTGGCGGAGGCAATGCCAATCTGTCGCTGTCCGATCCGTCCAACGTGCTGACCAGCGGCATCGAGATCGAGGTAGCCCCTCCCGGTAAGATCATCAAGAACCTGAAGCTGCTGTCCGGCGGCGAGCAGGTCTTCGTTGCAATTGCTATCTTCTTCGCAATTCTGAAGGTCAATCCTTCTCCCTTCTGCCTGCTGGACGAGATCGAGTCTGCGCTGGACGAGGTCAACGTTGACCGCTTTGCCGCTTACGCAAGAATGTTCTCGGACAACACGCAGTTCATTATTATCACCCACCGCCGCGGCTCTATGGAAGCGGCTGACACCCTCTACGGCGTAACGATGCAGGAAAAGGGCATTTCCAAGGTCCTGTCCATGAACGTGGGCGAGGTAGAGCAGAAATTAGGAGTTAAACTGTAATGGGATTTTTTGAAAGACTCAAAAACGGTCTTCTGAAGACCAAAAACGCACTGTTCGGCGGACTGGGCAACCTCTTCCGCCGCGGTATCGACGAGGATACCCTGGAAGAGCTGGAGGAGCTGTTGATCTGCGCCGACGTTGGCTACAACGCCACCGAGGAGATCATTGAAAAGCTCCGTGAGCGCACTAAGGTGGAGAAGGTCAAGGACGCTCCCACCGCCATTGCGCTGCTCAAGGAGATCCTAATTGAAATGATCGGCGAAAAGCAGCCTCTGGCCATCGAGCCTTCCCCTGCCGTGATTCTGGTCATCGGCGTCAACGGCGTGGGTAAGACTACCTCCATTGCCAAGATCTCGCACCTTCTGAAGGGCGAAGGCAAGAAGGTACTTTTGGCGGCCGCCGACACCTTCCGTGCCGGTGCCATCGATCAGCTGCAGGTCTGGGCGGACCGTGCCGAGGTGGAGCTGATCAAGCAATCCGAGGGCTCCGATCCCGCCGCCGTAGTCTACGACGCCATCGCCGCTGCCAAGAAGCGCGGATCTGACGTGCTGATCGTAGACACCGCAGGCCGCCTCCACAATAAGAAAAATCTGATGAACGAGCTGGCCAAGATCAACCGCGTCATCGACCGTGAGCTGCCCGGCGTTACCCGTGAGACTCTGCTGGTGCTGGATGCTACCACCGGTCAGAACGCCGTCAATCAGGCTAAGGAGTTCAAGAACGCCGCAGACATCACCGGTCTGGTGTTGACCAAGCTGGACGGTACTGCCAAGGGCGGTATCATCTTCTCCATCAAGGAGGAGCTGGATCTGCCTGTGAAATTCATCGGTGTAGGCGAAAAGATGGACGATCTGCAGATCTTTGAGCCCGCTGCCTTCGTAGATGCCCTCATCGACGACTAAAGGATCAGAAGTATGTTGAAAATCGTATTGGCATCCCGGAACGCCCATAAGATCCGGGAAATCAAGGAGATCCTCTCTGCGGCCGCCGGTCGGGAGCTGGAGATCCTGTCCCTGGATGACATCGGCGCGCACGGTGACATCGAGGAAAACGGCACTTCCTTTGAGGAAAACGCCAAGATCAAGGCTTCCCTGCCCGCTTCCATGGGCTATATCGGCATCGCAGACGACAGCGGTCTTTCGGTAGACGCGCTGAACGGCGAGCCGGGTATCTACTCTGCCCGTTATGCCGGCGAGCCTTGCAATGATCAGAACAACAACGACAAGTTGCTGCGGAATATGGACGGCATCAGCGATCGCACCGCACGCTTCGTCAGTTGCGTTGCAGCCGTCCGTCCTGACGGAAAGGCTCTTGTCTGCCGCGGCGAATGCCCCGGTACCATCCTGTACGCTCCTCAGGGAAACGGCGGATTCGGTTACGACCCCCTCTTTTGGTACGAGCCTCTGCACAAGACCTTTGCCGAGCTTACGTCGGAGGAGAAAAACTCCATCAGCCACAGAGCGCGCGCTCTGGAGCAGTTTTGTAAAGAATTTATCGCATTTTGGGAGGACGCACAATGACCAGCAAGCAGCGTGCATATCTTAGATCCATGGCGACCTCGATCCAGCCCATCTTTCAGGTGGGCAAGGGCGAGATCTCTGAAAACATGACCGATCAGATCTCCAACGCACTGGAGGCCAGAGAGCTGATGAAGGTCAAGGTATTGGAAAACAGCCTGTATACCGCACGGGAGGCAGCCGAGATCATTGCTGAGGAGACCGGTGCGGAGGTCGTTACGGTTATCGGAAATAAATTCGTGCTTTATCGGGAATCCGAAAAGCATAAGAAGATCGACCTGTCCCTGGTCTGAGCACTATGGCAACTCCGAATACCCTTGGCATCTACGGAGGGACCTTCTCCCCTCCCCACATCGGCCATGTGAACGCAGGGCTCGCCTTTCTCCGCCAGCTGAAGCTGGATCGGATGATCGTCATGCCCGCCCGCATTCCCCCTCATAAGCCCGACGGAGGGATCGATCCCATCCACCGACTGCGCATGACGCAGCTGGCATTTGAGGACGCTCCCGAGTACGGCGAAACCCTCTTCGTTTCGGACTGGGAAATGACCCGTCAATCGGTGAGCTATACTGCCAATACCCTGCGCTTTTTCCATATGCAGGGCTATCAGCTTTATTTCCTCTGCGGAACCGATATGTTCCTCACTCTGGACAGCTGGCGACAGCCCGATCAGATCTTCTCGCTGGCAACGATCGCCTATATCCGACGCGAGGACGAAACGCCGGTCATCCGCCAAATGATCGAGGACGCCAAGTACAACTATCGAATCAAATACAACGCGGAGCCTGTGGAAATCGTGACCAAGCCCATTGAGATTTCGTCCAGTGATATCCGCACAGGATTGGAACGGGGCGATGACGTCAGCGGTCAGATTCCGCCTGCCGTACTGCATTACATCCGTGAGCATGGACTCTATTTACCTGCCGAAAGGAGCGATCTGCATGAATGATCTGTATCTGCTGGAGCAGCAGATGGAAAATCGACTGGACAGCTATCGAATGGCGCACACCCGATCGGTCAGAGACGAGTGCCTGCGACTGGCGGCTTTATTCGGACTGTCTGCACGGGATACGGCCTTACTTGCCGAAGCAGCACTGCTTCACGATTCCACCAAGGCTCTGCAGATCGCCGAGCAGGCAACGATGGCGCAGATTCTCGGCATTGAGCTGACCCGGGACGATCTGGACAGCCCTGCAACACTCCACGCTATCACGGGAGCGGCAATGGCACGGGTGGATTTTGAGGCCCCTGTCGCTGTCACCGCCGCCATCGCCTGCCATACCACCGGCAAAGAGAATATGACGCTCCTGGACAAGCTGCTGTTTCTTGCCGATTACATTGAGCCCACCCGCAAATTTGAGGATTGCGTACAGGTGCGCCGCTATTTTTATGAGGTTGCCTCTGATCTTCCCCTTGAAAAGCGGCTCGACGCAACGCTTCTGCTTTCATTCGATATCACGATCAAGGGTCTGTTTGAGGAATGCCGCCCGATCCATCCTCAAACGATAAAATCCCGCAATTTTCTTTTGAAAAATTCTTGATTTTCCCGTCAATCTGTGATACAATAAACGATATCTATTCCGAAAGGAGTTTTTGCATGACAAACGAAGTCGTCATCCGCGATCTCTCGGATGCCACCTCTCGTGAGATGGCTGAAAAGGTGATCGAAATTCTCAATACCCGCAAAGCACGTAACGTAAAGCTGCTGCGCGTAGAGGACCAGACTGTGATCAGCGATTATTTCGTGATCTGCTCGGCAACCTCCAACACGCAGGTGAAATCTCTGGCTGCAGAGATCGAATATAAAATGGGACTATGCGCTGTGGATCCGCTACATCTGGACGGATACAGCGAGGGTCAATGGGCTGTCATCGACTACGGCGCGGTGATGGTTCACGTCTTCCACGAGGAAGCACGTCAATTCTATAAACTGGAAAAATTATGGGCAGACTCGGAAGAGGTGGATATCTCCGCACTCTTTGACGAGGACTGACAGTACAAATAAAGAAGGACATAAAAATGAAGTACGATTTTAAGTCGATTGAAAAGAAATGGCAGGACAAATGGGAAGCCGAAAACGCATTCGTTGCTTCCGAGGATTACTCCAAGCCTAAGTTCTACGGTTTGGTAGAATTCCCCTACCCCTCCGGTGCAGGCATGCACGTAGGTCATATCAAGGCATACTCCGGTCTGGAGGTCGTCTCCCGTAAGCGTCGGATGCAGGGTTATAATGTGCTGTATCCCATCGGTTTTGACGCATTCGGTCTGCCTACCGAGAACTACGCTATCAAGACCGGTATGCACCCCAGAACGGTGACCGACAAAAATATTGCCCGTTTTACCGAGCAGCTGAAGAAGGTCGGCTTTGCCTTTGACTGGACCAAGGTTGTGGACACAACCGATGAAAACTACTACAAGTGGACCCAGTGGATCTTCCTGAAGATGTTCGAAAACGGACTCGTTTTCCGTGACAAGACTCTGGTCAACTACTGTCCCAGCTGTAAGGTCGTTCTCTCCAACGAGGACTCCCAGGGCGGCGAATGTGACATCTGCCACAGTGCTATCGTGCAGAAATCCAAGGACGTTTGGTATCTGCGCATTACCGAGTACGCCGACAAGCTGCTGGAGGGTCTGAAGGAAGTTGACTATCTTCCCAACATCAAGATGCAGCAGGAAAACTGGATCGGCAGATCCACCGGTGCATTCGTAAACTTCGAGGTTAAGGGTGCAGACGAAAAACTGCGTATCTACACCACCCGTCCCGATACCCTGTTCGGCGTAACCTTCATGGTCATCGCTCCCGAGCATCCTCTGATCGAGAAATACCGTGATCAGCTGACAAATATTGCCGCACTGGACGCTTACAAGGAAGAATGCGCGAAGAAGACCGAGTTTGAGCGCACCCAGCTGGTCAAGGATAAGACCGGCGTGAAGCTGGAAGGCCTTTCTGTCATCAACCCTGCCAGCGGAAAAGAGATTCCCATCTACATCTCCGACTACGTGATGATGGGCTACGGCACCGGCGCGATCATGGCAGTTCCCGGTCATGACCAGCGTGACTATGATTTTGCTAAGAAATTCGGTATCGACATTGTTGAGGTCATCAAGGGTGGCGATCTCTCCAAGGAAGCCTATGCAGGCGACGGCGAGATGATCAACTCCGACTTCCTCAACGGTTATACTAATAAGAAAGACTCTATCGCACGGATGATCGAAGAGCTTCAGGCTCGCGGCATCGGTGAGATGGGCGTGCAGTACAAGATGAAGGATTGGGCGTTTAACCGTCAGCGCTACTGGGGCGAGCCTATCCCGATCGTGCACTGTTCCACCTGTGGTATGGTGGCTGTTCCCTACGAGGAGCTTCCTCTTCGCCTTCCCAACGTGGAGAACTTCGAGCCCGGCGAGGGCGGCGAGTCGCCTCTTGCCAAGATCGACAGCTTCGTAAACTGCACCTGTCCCAAGTGCGGCGGCGCGGCAAAGCGTGAGACCGACACCATGCCTCAGTGGGCAGGCTCTTCCTGGTACTTCCTGCGCTACATCGATCCCCACAATACCGATGAATTCGCATCTCAGGATAAGCTGAAGTATTGGATGCCCGTAGACTGGTACAACGGCGGTATGGAGCACGTGACCCGTCACCTGATCTACTCCCGTTTCTGGTATAAATTCCTCTACGATCTGGGGCTGGTTCCCTACGCCGAGCCCTACGCTAAGCGTACCGCTCAGGGTATTATCCTAGGTGCCAACGGTGTGAAGATGAGTAAGTCCCTGGGCAACGTGGTTGACCCGCTGGACGTGGTCAACGAGTACGGCGCAGACACGCTCCGCACCTACGTCCTCTTCATGGGTGACTACGGCTCTGCCGCACCCTGGTCCGAGAGCAGCGTAAAGGGCTGTAAGCGTTTCTTGGAGCGTGTTGCCGATCTGCCCTCCATCGCAAAGGGCAACGGTGTGACCGAAAAGCTGGAATCTGCATTCCACAAGACCATCAAGAAGGTCTCCGAGGACATCGAGCAGCTGAAGTTTAACACCGCAATCGCTGCAATGATGGGTCTGCTCAACGAGATCGATTCGGTTGGCTCTATCACCAAGGATGAGCTGATGACCTTCATCTCCCTGCTCTGCCCCTTCGCACCTCATCTGTGTGAAGAGATCTACGAGGCAGAGGGCGGAAAGGGTCTGCTCTCGCTGGCAGCTTGGCCTGTTTGGGATGAGGCGAAGACCATCGACAGCACCATCGAGATCGCCGTACAGATCAGCGGTAAGCTGAAGGGTACCGTTGTGATCTCCGCAGACGCTTCCCGTGTGGATATGATCGCAGCTGCTAAAGCGAATCCCAAGATCGCTGCACAGCTGGAGGGCAAGACCATCATCAAAGAGATCGCAGTTCCCGGCAAACTGGTGAATATTGTGGCGAAATACTGAAAAAAATTTGATTTTTCTATTGACAAATCAAATTATTTGTAGTATAATAACCAAGTAAAAAATTATTCTCCTGCAAGAGCGAGGGGAGGGAATCAAAACATGGCAGAAATCAGAGTAAAGGAAAACGAATCTCTTGACAGCGCACTGCGCCGTTTCAAAAGACAGTGCCAGCGCTCCGGTGTTCTTTCTGAAGTAAAGAAGAGAGAGCAATACGACAAGCCCAGCGTAAAGCGTAAGAAGAAGTCTGAGGCAGCAAGAAAGCGCAAGTTTAAGTAATTCAGTTCTACTTAGAATGCCAAATTACAACCAAAGGGATGTGTTCAGTCGAGCACATCCCTTTTTGCGTTCTATTTACTTCTTCGCTTTCGCAAATATCAAATCTCCATACTTTTCATCTATTCTTTTCAATTCGTCATCCTCAGCCCAAAACAAGTCAATATGCTGAAGGTCAAAATCGGATGAAAGTAGATACAAAAACCTAAATGGATGCGGTATTCCATTGAGCAATCTAATATGACTATACCTTTCGGGAATACATTTCCCCGTTGCATCACCTATAAACTGCTCATCATTTTGATGACAGGTAAACTGTGCGACCCTGTAAAGAATCGTATCCCCTACATATCTACGGAATATTATGTCGTGCGTCGGAAATGGAATTTGGTCACGACCAGGATAATTCCCCCAAAGCTCAAATATTCCTTTATTGTACAATCTGCGCGCATCCGCATTGATCATATACGAATACTCACCGTCGATGATCTCTTCAATATTCTCCGGTTTTTCTTGATAGAAGCCCGGAAAAACCTTTACGAAATACCCTTCT
>JAFTKV010000193.1 GCA_017453085.1 Clostridia bacterium | reverse complement strand
GCCTCAAAGTTATTATCTACTCGCCCAACAGATTTCTTATACCGAATTTGAATGATGAGGATATTTATGAAAAAGATATTGAAAAAGTTTTTCTCATCCATCACAGGTGCAGATATCGGAATGGCAGCAGGACTGCTTGCGGTGAATACCTTCTATTGTTTGGCGTATTTACCGATATTCATCATTGTGGGTGTTGCTGTCTCGGCTAATTCGCTTCCGGACATGATGGATACGGCAATCATTTACTTCGTGATTCCGTTTATATTGACGATCGTTTCCGGTGTTTTGATTAGAAAGCTAAATATGTGGTTGTTGTCTTTACCAATCCAATTTCTTGTTTATAACGGCGTTTTATATATGCTGTTCGGAGCAGGAGTAACCATTGTTCAAGGTGCGTTTGGCAGTGTGTCAATAAGCACTCGACTTCTATTCATTGGCAGGCTATTTCTTTACCAGATTCCGGGTGTTTCCGTTCGCCTACTCATTAACTTTCTCCTCCGCAAGCTCCGTGCCCGCAAGCAGGCGGTGGCAATCAATTCGGTTTTAGAATGAACTCGCATCTTGAAAGGAGCACGTTATGAAAAAGAAAACAATAGCAATTCTATTAACCGTAGTGATTGCGTTGGTGTTATTCGTACCCATTCCCAAAGGTCCGTATGACGACGGAGGCACCACGGAATACGTTGCCCTTACCTATCGAATCGTGGTATGGAATTGTTGGGTTCCTGCCTACGACGAAAACGGTACTATCACCAGATTCGAGAAGTATAGCAAGACCTCCGTTTACCTATTCCCCAACAATTTCAAAAGCAATAGCGAATTGTGGCAAATGGAACTGGAAAATATGGATTAAATGATGTTCATTTGATGACTGAAAGGATGATCGTATGAAAAAATCCCTCTCCCTCCTCGCTCTGCTGCTTACCGCTTGCCTGCTTTTGTCGGCGTGCGGCAACAGTCCGGAGGAAACTACAACCATATCCACTACAACCGCCAACACAACCGGTTCTACTCCCCCCGAGCTGTTCACCATCACCGTTCAATCCAAAAATACAAACCCGAACACTGAGTTTGAACTGAGCGCAGATAAGATTGCCACGGTTGTATCCATCTGGGACAATGGCAACTGGAAACCCTATATCACCAAAACGGGTTACGACTATGTGTTTGTGTTTTCGGACACCGAGATCCGCTACTCCTCCGAGGTCGGAATCTTCAACGATCCGGACAACAATCGCCACTTGGAATTGACCGAGGAACAGCGGATTTGGGTCAACTCTTTTTTGGAGTAAGCTTGATTTCTCGCCCTATTTGAGAGAAAGCAAGTCGACAAAGTCTTGGTCAGTATCGAGGCGGGGAAGAAACCATCTCAAGCGCCGAAGTTTTCTTCCCCGCCTCGAGCTCCACCCTAACTTCCTTGGCTACGCTTTTTTACCCCTCTCCCCCGTCATGGGGGAGATTTTTCTTGCATCCACCGCAAAAATTCACAAAATCTATTGCAAAATGCCGTAAACCGTGCTATAATATAGGGTAATTTCGAAAGAACACCCGAAAGGATGACGATATGATCCGCAAACCTACAGGTACTATAGACTTTTTCCCCGAGGAGACCAAAAAGCTCCGCTACGTTGAGGGAGTTGCCCGCCGTTGTGCCAAAAAATTCGGCTTCGGCGAGATCCGCACCCCCACCATTGAGGCTACCGAGCTCTTCGCCCGCGGCGTTGGCTCCACCACCGACGTGGTGCAGAAGGAAATGTACACCTTCGTAGACCGGGACGGCCCTTCTATCACCCTGCGCCCCGAGGGCACCGCAGGCGTTGCCCGTGCCATCATCGAAAACGGCAAGTACGGCGATGCAATGCCCCTCAAATATTACTATATCATCAACTGCTTCCGTCACGAGCGTCCCCAGGCAGGCCGCTTCCGTGAGTTCTCCCAGTTTGGCGTGGAGCTCTTCGGCTCCAAGTCTGCGCTGGCTGACGCCACCATCATTTCGCTGGCCAACGAGATCATCGGCGAGCTAAAGATCCCCGAGACTACCCTCCACATCAACTCCATCGGTTGTCCCGATTGCCGTCCCGCTTACCACGGCAAGCTGAAGGAATACTTCGCTTCCCGAAAGGACGAGCTGTGCGACACCTGCAAGAGCCGTCTGGAGCAGAACCCCATGCGCATTCTGGACTGCAAGTCCCCCGTTTGTAAAGCAATCGCCAAGGATGCACCCAAGTCGGTAGACCACCTCTGCGACGATTGCCGCGCGCACATGGATGTGCTGGAGGCATCTCTCACCGCTATGGGCATCGGCTATGAGATCGACACCTCCATCGTTCGCGGCCTCGACTACTACACCCGCACGGTGTTTGAGTTCATCTGCGGTTCCATCGGTGCACAGTCCACCATCTGCGGCGGCGGACGCTACGACGGTCTGATGGAAGAGATCGGCGGCAGCCCCCTTCCCGCTTGCGGATTCGGTATGGGCATTACCCGTCTGCTCCCTGCGGCGGTGATCCCCGAAATTGACGATGCACCCGTGCTCTACATCGCACCTCTGGGCGCAAAGGCGCAGGTCTATGCCATGGAAGTTGCTGAAAAGCTCCGTGCTGCAGGCGTTGCAGCTGACTGCGACATCGTTGGTCGAAGCCTGAAGGCGCAGATGAAGTACGCCAACAAGATCGGCGCACACTACACCCTGATGGTAGGCGACAGCGAGATCGAGTCGGGCAAGGCGAACCTGAAGAATATGAAAGAAAGCTCGCAGGAAGAGATCGAGCTTAGCAAGATTGTGGATTATTTTGTGAAGTAAAGAGAACGATTTCCCCCTCCCTGTAGGGAACGGTCTTGACCGTTCCGTTTGCGGGAGCAATGGGAACAATCTGTTATTTCACGATAATCATCCTCCGTCTTCGACGGAGCGGAACGGTCAAGACCGTTCCCTACAAGAGATTGGTTTGTACCGGATGGGTTTGTACCAGAGTTGGTTTGTACCAGAATTGGTTTATTCCAGAATGGGTTTGTACCCCATCCCCGTCGGGCAAGGATTTGCCCGACTCTACGAAAGTTTTGAAAGTTCCAAGAAAACTTTTTCAAAAGTTTTCTTGGCGGGTCCAAGGGCCGAGCCCTAGACAGAAAGGAATCATATAACTATGGCTGAATTTTTCTCTACAGAGGACAAGCGTTCCTGTTACTGCGGCACTCTGACTGCCGCCAATATCGGCGAGGAGGTTACCGTTTGCGGCTGGGTACAGCGTCGCCGTGACCTTGGCTCCCTCATTTTTATCGACCTGCGTGACCGCACCGGTATCGTGCAGTTGGCATTCGATCCCGACTCCGACAAGGAGCTCTTCGACAAGGCGTTTGCTCTGCGCTCCGAGTACGTGCTCTCCGCAAAGGGCACCGTTCGTTCCCGCGGTGAGGGTGCGATCAACAAGAAGATGGCTACCGGTGAGGTAGAAATCTTCGTTACCTCTATGAAGGTGCTGTCTCAGGCACAGACCCCTCCCTTTGAAATCTCCGACAACGCAAAAGTAGGCGACGAAGTTGCACTGCGCTTCCGTTACCTCGACCTGCGCCGTCCAACGCTGCAGAAGAACATCTGGGTGCGCCACGAGATCGCTCGCATCGCTCGCCAGTATTTCTACGAAAACGGCTTTATCGAAATCGAAACTCCCATGATGATGAAGCCCACTCCCGAGGGTGCACGGGACTATCTCGTTCCCTCCCGTATCCACAAGGGCTGTATGTACGCCCTGCCCCAGTCTCCTCAAATCTACAAGCAGCTTCTCATGCTCTCCGGCTATGATCGCTACATTCAGATCGCCCGTTGCTTCAGAGACGAGGATCTGCGTGCCGACCGTCAGCCTGAGTTTACTCAGATCGACCTCGAAATGTCCTTTGCAACGCAGGAAGACATTATGGCAATGAACGAGGGGCTGATGGCACGGCTCTTCAAGGACGTGCTGGGCGTTGAGCTCTCTCTCCCCATCCCCCGAATGACCTATCAGGATGCAATGGATCGCTACGGCTCCGACAAGCCCGACACCCGTTTCGGTATGGAGCTGCAGGACGTTTCCGAACTGGTAAAGGACTGCGGATTCGGCGTATTCACCGGTGCGATCGCAAACGGCGGCTCTGTTCGTGCCATCGTAGTGGAAGGCGGTGCTGCCAAGATCTCCCGTAAGGACATCGATAAGCTCACCGAGCACGCCAAGGGCATTGGCGCAAAGGGACTTGCCTACGTTCGCTGGGTAGACGAGGCTCCCACCTGCTCCTTCGGTAAGTTCTTTGCTCCCGAAGAGCTGTCCGCACTGCTGGAGAAAATCGGCTGCAAGAAGGGCGACGTTGCCCTGTTTGTGGCTGACAAGAACAATATCGTATACGGCACGCTGGGCGCACTCCGTCTGAAGGTTGCCAAGCAGCTGAATATGATCCCCGAGGGCTATAACTTCGTATGGATCACCGAGTTCCCCTTCTTCGAATGGAACGAGGAGACCGGTCACTGGGATGCAATGCACCACCCCTTCACGATGCCCTTCGAGGAATGCCTGCCCTATCTGGAATCCGATCCCGGCAAGGTTCGGGCGAAGTGCTACGACCTGGTGCTCAACGGCACCGAGCTGCTCTCCGGCTCCATCCGCATCACCGATTGGGAGCTCCAGGCGAAGATGTTCGAAGCGCTGGGTATGGAAGCTGACGAGATCGACGCCAAGTTCGGCTTCCTTGTGGACGCCTACAAGTACGGTGCTCCCCCTCACGGCGGCTCCGGTATGGGTCTCGACCGTCTGGCAATGGTTATGCTGGGCGCAGATTCTCTGCGTGACGTCATCGCCTTCCCCAAGGTACAGAACGCCTCCGAGCTGATGTCCAAGTGCCCCGCTCCCGCCGATCCTAACGCACTGGCTGAGTTGGGTCTTGCCATTGTGAAAGAGGAAGAATAAATGTATGCGAGACTCCGTCTCGAGCTCTGCCAGAAACCCTTTTGAAAAAGGGTTTCTGGACTTCCTAAAACTTTTATTAACAGGACGGCAAATACTTGCCGTCCATTTTTTGTATTTACTGCATATTGACTCGTAGGGCGGGGGCTTGCTCCCGCCGTTCTAACCTCCCCTCCCCCTTGACACCCTCTCCCATCTATGGTATACTGAGGTTGCAACACGGGCCGCCGAGGGCGTCGGCCCCTACCAAAGTCACACCAAGGAGGTGCCGCTATGCCCTATTTGGAATTCTTCACCCTTGCTACCGACAATCAGGAATACGATTACCTGCGCGGCGCATATAAAGGGACCGGTTATCAGACCTCCATGGTCTGCTACGACCACTCCAATGTCTACCCCTTCAAGCTGTTCCCTCCCAAGGGGCTCTCCCGCCTTGACTTTGCGCCCATCACCATCCTCTACGGCGGCAACGGATCGGGCAAGTCTACCCTCCTGAACGTCATCGCAGAAAAACTGCGCCTCCAGCGATCCTCCCCTTTCAACAACACACCGTATATGAAGTCCTACCTCGACTTCTGCAAATATCACCTGTCGCTGGGGGAGCTACCGCCTCCCGACAGCAGGATCATCACCAGTGACGACGTGTTCGACTATCTCCTTGACCTGCGCTCCATCAACAAGGGCGTGGATCGGCGGAGGGAGGAGTTGTACGAAGAGTATGCCCGGATGGCTCCCCGGGGAGCAACGAGTGATCCCTCCTTCCTTTTGAAGTCACTGGACGATTACGAGGAGCTTAAACAGCGCAACGAGGCGAGGGGCTCCACCAAATCTGCATATATTAGCCGACGGATGTCCCATCACGAAATGGCAGGCAGATCCAATGGTGAGAGTGCTCTCTATTATTTCACCAACCGGATCGGCGAGGGTGCGCTCTATCTTTTAGACGAGCCGGAGAATAGCCTGTCTGCAAAGCTTCAAAATGAGCTGCGGCAGTTCATCGAGGATTCGGCACGCTTCTATCGCTGTCAGTTCATCATCTCCACTCACTCGCCCTTCCTGCTGTCTATGAAGGGAGCGAAGATCTACGATCTGGACAGCCGTCCCGTATCGGTGGCAAACTGGACCGAGCTGGAGGCAGTGCGGATTTACCACGACTTTTTTGAAGCGCATCGTGGGGAGTTTTGATAGATTATCCACACTCGTCCGTAGGGCGGGGGCTTGCTCCCGCCGTGAAGCAGTTATATCCAACGGTATCTCTATTGCAACAGAGATAAAATCTGTTGTAATTGTTTGACGGCGGGAGCAAGCCCCCGCCCTACGAGTATAACAAACATCAAACACAAACCGCACGGAAGTTCCGTGCGGTTTTCGTTATGCTCTGTTATTCTTCAAAAAACTTCCATAAAATTTCAAATCGCCGTCGAAAAAGCGGCTTTTTCTTCCTTTGATTGCCTTTCTTGCCAATAATAGGCTTGCGTTTTTCCGAAAAACCCCTTGACAGATGCACTTTTTTCCTGTATACTGTATACGTTGATCCCAAATTGTTGACTTGTCAATGTTAATGATTTGTGAACAATAGAGGCTTTTTCTTGACAATCGGGAATTATTTGCTAAAATAAAGGTAACAATCCTTCTACTTTTAGAGGGTGGAGTTTGCCCTTTTTTCGCCTGTGATTTTCCCACGGCTACAGGAGTGATCATTCATGAGCTTTCGCATTATCGGCACCGGCAGCGCACTGCCCAAAACCGCAGTTACCAACGAGGAGCTGACTCGGTTTTTAGATACCAGCGACGAGTGGATCCGCACTCGCACCGGCATTACCGAGCGGCGCGTGATGGATGACAGCGAATCGCTGCTCAGCCTTGCCACCGCCGCCTGCCAAAACGCACTGGAGATGGCACACACCGATCCCGACCAGATCCAGCTGATCGTCTGCACCACGCTGACGGGCGACTATATCTCCCCCGCCCTCTCCTGCCTGATCGCCAAAGAGCTGGGGCTCTCCCATCGGGTGATCACGCTGGACACCAACATGGGCTGCTGCGGCTTCGAGTACGGTCTGCAGATCGCTCATACCTACTTCGCCTCGGGCGTGGTCACGAAAAAGGCCATCGTCGTTTCGGCAGAAGCACTGTCCCGCCACGCAGACTGGACCGACCGCTCCACCTGTTGCCTCTTCGGCGACGCATCGGGTGCGGTGGTGCTGGAGGCCGCCCCCGACCGCAAGATCGACTTCGATTGGACAGTCAGCGGCAATGCGGAGGTCCTGAACATCACTCGCCACGCCGACAATTCCCCCTGGAACTCCTACGACGAAAAGGGCATCCTGCACATGAACGGGCAGGAGGTCTTCAAATTTGCCGTTTCGTCCATTAGTGCCCGCATCGGCGCACTGCTGGAGAAAAACCGACTGGCGGCTGACGATATTGCAAAATTTTTCCTGCACCAGGCAAATATCCGCATTATCAACAGCGCAATTCATAAAATGGGCGTAGCACCCGAAAAATTCCCGCACAATATCGAGCGGCTGGGGAACACCTCCTCCGCCACCATCCCCGTGCTGCTGGACGAGACCGTTCGTGCAGGCGGCCTCCAAAGGGGCGACAAGATCGTGCTCTGCGCCTTCGGTGCAGGACTGGCATCCATCGCCTGCCTTCTGGAATACTAATCGGTCAGAACTCCGCGGAGGCTCCCCTCCCGGTCTGAAATAGAAAAAGAATCTTATTATTATGGAGGATACTTCAATGAAAGAGAAACTGCTTACCATTATCGCTGAATACCTGGGAAAGGATGTTGCCGAGATCGAGGCTGACTCTACCTTCGAGGATCTGGGTCTGGACTCTCTGGACATCGCAGAGCTGGTTATGCAGATCGAGGATGAGCTGGGCGTTACCATCGAGCTGAACGCTGAGCTGAACAACATCGACAAGCTGGTAGATTACATCGAAAGCCAGGGCTAATTCCCACGAAAAGGAGTAACGGTATATGTTAAAGAGTCAGCTTTGTGAACTTCTTGGAATCAAATACCCTGTTTTTCAGGGAGGTATGGCTTGGATCTCCGACGCAAATCTGGCGGCGGCAGTCTCCAATGCGGGCGGACTCGGTATCATTGCCGGAATGAACTCCAATCGCGAACAGCTTACCGCGGAGATCAGAAAGCTCCGAACCATGACCGACAAGCCCTTCGGCGTGAACGTCATGCTCATGTCCCCCTTCGTAAAGGAAATTGCAGAGGTCGTCGTGGACGAGAAGGTGCCCGTGGTGGTTACCGGCGCAGGCGATCCCTCCCCTTACATGAAGGCTTGGCTGGACGCGGGCATCAAGGTGATCCCGGTAGTTGCATCCGTCAGCTTTGCAAAACGTGCTGAGCGGAACGGCGCTACCGCGATCATCGCCGAGGGTGCCGAGTCGGGCGGACACATCGGCAAGCTGCACACCATGCCTCTGATCCCTCAGATCGTGGATGCAGTGAGCATCCCCGTCCTTGCCGCAGGCGGTATCGCCGACGGCAGAGGAATGGCCGCCGCCCTGATGCTGGGCGCGTGCGGCGTGCAGATGGGCACCCGCTTCCTTGTGGCAGACGAGTGTACCATCCACGACAACTACAAAAACATGGTGCTGAAGGCAAAGGACATCGACACCATCACCACCGGTGAACGCACCGGCGATGCCTGCCGCGCACTGAAGAATCCCTTTTCCAAGGACTTCCACAAGAAAGAAATGGTGGACTGTCTGCCTGCCGAAGAGCTGGCTCCCCTTGGAATCGGCGCACTCCGCCGTGCCGCCCGGGAGGGCGACACCCAGACCGGCTCCTTCCTCTGCGGAGAGATCGCGGGTCTGGTAAAGGAAAGAATGTCCTGCAAACAGATCATCGAAGAGGTTTGCTCCGACTGTGAAGCACTGCTGATGGAGGCGTCGAAATGGGTAAAATAGCATTACTGTTTGCCGGTCAGGGCGCACAGACCCCCGGCATGGGACGGGATCTTTACGAAAAGTCTCCCGCCGCAAAAGAAATCTACGATATGGGCGAAAGTGCTCGTCCCGGCACCCTCGCTACCTGCTTTGAGGGTACCAAGGAAGAGCTGACCCTCACCGAAAATACCCAGCCCTGCCTGTTTCTCACCGATCTGGCCTGCGCCTATGCGCTCACCGAGGCGGGCGTGCAGGTGGACGGCGTTGCCGGCTTCTCTCTGGGGGAGATCGCAGCCCTCGCTTTTGCGGGCGTGCTGTCCGACGACGACGCATTCCGTCTGGTCACTCTCCGCGGAGAGAAGATGGCAGAGTGCGCTGCAAAGCACCCCGGCGGTATGGCGGCAGTGGTCAAGCTGTCCGACGAGAAGGTAGAAGAGCTTGCCGCAGACTTTGATGAAGTCTGGCCGGTGAACTACAACTGCCCCGGGCAGGTCGCCTGTGCAGGACAAAAGGAGCAGATCGCTCCCTTCTGCGAGGCAGTGAAGGCGGCAGGCGGCAGAGGCATTCCGCTCTCGGTCAGCGGTGCATTCCACACGCCCTATATGCAGGATGCCTCCAAGGCACTCGCCGAGGCACTGGCTGCCCTGCCCGTTTCGGAGGAGCACCTCCCCATCTGGTCTAACCTCACCGGCGATCTCTATCCCGCATCGGCGGAGGAGATCCGCACCGCCATCGCTGCGCAGGCGTCAAACAGCGTGCGCTGGGCGGACACCCTCCGGAAGATGCAAGCCGAAGGCTATGACACCTTCATCGAGGTGGGTGCAGGCAAGACCCTTTCCGGTCTGGTCGCCAAGACCCTGACCGACGTGGCCATCGCAAACGTCGCCGACGTGGCTTCTCTGGAAGCGACTCTGTCGGCTTTGAAATAATCGAAAGAGGTACCGGATATGTTTACCGGAAGATGTGCTCTCATTACCGGCGCCACCCGCGGCATCGGTAAAGCAATCGCACTGCGCCTGGCCAAGGACGGCGCAAGCCTGATCCTGCTGGGAACCTCCCCTGCCGATCGGGCAGCCGACACCCTGCGGGAAGTGACCGCCACGGGCGTCCGTGCTGCATATTATCAGTGCAACGTGGCAAACGCCGCAGAGGTGGACGCCACAGTAAAGGCTGCTATCGCCGATTTCGGCAGGATCGATATTTTGATCAACAACGCAGG